>JAYVLW010000337.1:0-7793 GCA_043759315.1 Myxococcales bacterium | reverse complement strand
TCGGCATACGTGACCGACAAGGACAGCGGCTCCGCGACGGGCTCGTGCGCCTCGACACGAAACGTGGCGTAGTCGCCGCGCGCGAGCGTGCTGATCGGGCCGTCGGCTTCCACGTACACGTGGACACGCCCGCGTGAGGGCGACAGCACCACGAGACCGAAGGCCGGCGTCTCCTTGGCCGTGCAGTACACGTTGACCACCATGACGCGCTCGTTCCGATAGGCGCAGGCGTGGATGGAGTAGTTCCCGAACCACGCCCCGGTTCCGACGAAGACCAGGGGACCGGAGAGCACGTCGTCGAGCGCCTCGGTGACGGTGTAGAGCGGGCTGCCCGACGGGGCCTGTGCATCGGGGGGATCGGGCTGGCGCGACGAGTCCAGGACCTCCCCCGCGTCGAGGCTCGCGTCGCTCGGCACCGCCGCGTCGGAGGCCGGTCGCGACGGCGGTGGTTCGCTCGAGCCGGCCGACCCCGCCGATCCCGACGACCGCGGCGTCGTCAGGTCGCGCCAGATCAGGAAGCCCACCGTCGCGGCGATGGCGAGCCACACGACAAGCCCGATCCATCCGCGTCGTCGAGACTCGCCGGCCATCCTCGCCACGAGGGTAGCGCGCACGTGCATACGGGGCCACCAGGCGGTCGAGCTCCATGCGCACACGGCGCGGACCGCGTAATCTCGCGGTCATGCGACGGAAAGGCAGCTGCCTGTGCGGTGCGCTCCGCTACGAGATCGAGGGGAAGTTCGAGGGGGTATGGATGTGTCATTGCTCGAACTGCCGCAAGACGAGCGGGGGCGCAGGCAACACCATCGTCGTCGTGCCGCGCGATCGATTTCACTGGCTCAGCGGCGAAGACCACCGCATCACCTACGCGCTGCGGCCGACGTACACGATCACCCGCTGCAAGACCTGCGGGACGCCGCTGCCAGCCGAGGAAGACGAGGGAAATGTCTATCTCACGGCCGGCACCCTCGACGATCCGCTGGACGCGGGCGTCAAGAACCACATCTTCTACGGCTCGAGAGCCGACTGGGAGAGAGATGCTGACGATGCTCGCTACTTCGTGGAGCGCTCGTCGGGTCCCGAGGTCGAGCGCGATCCACCAATCCCGGCGTAGACGAAACTAGGCGAGGAGGGCAAGCAGTTCGGCCCTGAGCTCGGCCGGATCGACCTTCGCGCCGCATCGAGACGATCGAACAGCGGCTACCAGGCCTCCTGAACGGCCGCCGGCGGCGTGGCGTACGCGTCGCGCAGAAAGGCGCGGGCCGTTGCGCTCAAGCTCGAACGGCGGTGTCACGCCCGACAAGCTACTCCGCCAGCGGGATTGCGCCGTGCTGAACTACTACCTTCGCCGTCGCGATCGCTGCCGATCTTGGCCTCCGGGTTCGTCGCTCGGAACGCAGTCTCACGTGCGATCAACCGGTGCTCGAACGGACGTTTGGCCGCCTGCGACTTCGCGTCGATCGCGAAGCGCACCGGGCCGAGTTGCATCTCGAGGATCGGATGGTGACCGTCGCGTCGCTTGGGCGTGGCGGTCAGGCCGATGACGTAGCGAGCCTTGGTAGCAGCGTTCATACGAGACCGCCGATACATGGTGGCACTCGTCGACGATGACGTGGCCGTAACCCGCGACCAGCTCGGCGAGATCGTCGCGACGCGCGAGGCTCTGGATCATCGCGATGTCGATCTCGCCGGTGATGCGCTCCTTGCCCGCCCCGATCTGGCCGATCCGCTTGGCGTCGATGCCGAGGAACATCGCGAGCTGGGAGCGCCACTGGTCGAGTAGCGGCCCGCGGTGCACGAGGATCAGCGTGCTGCGACGACGTGTGGCGATCACGTACGTACCGATGACGGTCTTGCCGACGCCAGGCGGGGCGACGAGGACACCAGTATCGTTCGCGAGCAGGGCATTCGCGGCCCGTTGCTGCATCGGAGTGAGCGCGCCCTCGAATTGCACGGAGATCTCGGCGCCGACCGCGCGCTCATCGTTGATGTCGATCATCACGCCGTGGTCGCGCAGGATCTCGGTGACGTCGGGCGTGCAGCCACGCGGCACCGCGACGTGCTGCGGGAGATCCTCGGCGCACGAGATCACGCGCGGCGTCCTCGCGGTTGACATGCGCATCGCTTGTTTCTTGTGGAACTCGGGGTTCTCGAACGCGGCCGTGCGCTTGATGAGGTTGATGAGCGGAGATGGCAGGCTAGCGGTCGCGACGAACAATCGTTGCGCGAGCACGGCCGATACTCGGCTCGGCAGCGGTCCAGCGACATGCACCGGCTGGCGCCTGCGAGACGGTGCGACCAGCCATGGCGTCGCGTCCTCGTCGGTGGAGGGGGTTCGAACGCCGAGAACGCCGCCGTCGCGGGCAGCGTCGGCGACGACACGCTCGACGGTCGCCGGATCGATGCGGCGGACCTCGGCGAGCACCTCCCATTGCTGCTCGCCGGGGAATGGTACGAGGTCGTCGTCGAGCAGCTCGGTGTTGCCGAGCTACCGCGCCTCCTTCTGGAGCGGTAGCGCGATCAGGTTGCCGAACCCGCCCTTGGGCATCTGGTCCTGGCTCGGGAACAAGCGATCGTACGAGTCCATCGACAGCTCGTGACGCGCGGCCATCGTTTGCGTGAGCACGTAGCTGCCGAGTTTGCGCGCGGACCACGCCGCCACCGGTGCAGAGAAGAAGAACCACACGTGTGCGCCCTTGCCGGACCGCGAACGTTCGACCAAGAACGGCAGGTCGAGCTTGCGGCACGTGGCGATGAATGCCCGCACGTCCTCGGTCCAGGTCGCCTTGTCGAAGTCGACGGCGAGGAACCAGCACGTGCTGTCGGGGAGCATCGAGTACACCCCCATCACGTGCCCGCCGGCCAGGTGTTTCCAGTACGCGGCATCGTCGGCCGGGAAGAACTTCTGGTTCTTGCACTCGCCGCACTTCACCTTCGGGAGCTCGCAGAGACCCTGCGCGAACTTGTTCTCGCACGCCGGGCCATAGCCCTGCTTCCCCGTCTTCGCGCTCTCGAACCGAGTCGGGTACACGTCCTCCCGACCTCTGAACAGCTCGCGGAAGATCGGGAGCTTCACGTGCGGAGAGCGAAGGGCCTCACGCTGCCCCGTGGCCTCGCTCGGAGGCGCGGACTCGGGCTCGATGTTGACGAGAAGCGCCGAGGTCGCATCGAGCGCAGCGATCTTGGCTTCCAGCTCCGCGGTGCGCTTCAGCTCGTCGTCACGCGCACGCTCCAGCTCATCCACGCGTGCACGCGAGCGCGCGATCTCCTCGACCAACCGCTCACGATCTCCGTCAGGCATCGTTACCGAGCGTCAGACCGCTGGCGTAGCGTCGGCTGGGTTGCCCCGATGAAGTACGATCGCACAGTGATCGCGTACCATGGTTGCGACGCAGAAACGGCAGAGCCCCTGCTGCGCGGTGAGCCCTTCAAGAAGAGCCAGAACGACTACGACTGGCTCGGCGAGGGCATCTACTTCTGGGAGTACGGCGCCGACCGTGCGCTCCAGTTCGCGCACGACCAGCAACGGCGCGGAAAGGTGAGGACACCAGCGATCGTCGGTGCCCTCCTCCAGCTCGGTAACTGCTTCGACCTGATGGATTCGCGGTTCACCGACGAACTACCGGGAGCCTTCTCGATGCTTCAGAAGCTTCATGAGGCGCAAGGTACGCTTGTCCCTGAGAACGCAGGTTCGACACCCGATCAAATCCTTCGCCGGCGCGACTGCGCCGTGTTGAACGTCTATCTGGACTGGCTGGAAAGGGAGCAAGACGACTTCTACGACAGCGTTCGGTGCGGGTTCGTCGAAGGTGATCCCGCGTTTGAGGGAAGCGGGATTCGTCACCGCAGCCACGTCCAGATCGCCGTCAGAAATCCAGCTTGCGTGCTCGGCGTGTTCCGGCCCACAATGATCCCATGAGCATCGACGGCAAGACATACCTCGGGCTCGATCCCGAGGCGCCGGGGCTCGACGAAAGGACTCGTCGGCGGCGCCGGGCGCTGGCTCGACTTCAGCAGCTCCCGATCGACGAGCTGTTTCAGGTGTTCGTTCGCGCCGGCATCTACACGCCGGACGGCGAGCTGACCGAGCCATACTGCAGCACCGAGCCGAGCGCATCGCGCCCGACCGACTGACTGAGCCGACTCGCTTTCCAAGGAGACCATCGGCGTGTTGGTGGTGGCGATACGCCCTCAGAGAAGCCGAGCTGACAGCGGCGTTTCTGCTGCCACGTAGCTGGGCAGATCACGCCGGATCACGGCAGACACATCCGGACGAACCGCTGATGCAACCCCGCGTGGTCATTGCAGGGTCGCGAGAAGTTGGAGTTTCTCGCGAGGTCGCATCAGGGTTCGAGTCCCCCCGCTCGCACTTCTAAGTCAGGCTGATCGTTTAACTTCGGTCTCGGTCGCCTGAGTTCTTGCCCCGATTTTTCCACGGGCACCGTGCATCGAGAGGATCCGGCGATCCGGATCCGTCTCGCTGCTGGCGGCGTCCCTCACGTGCTCCGGCAGCTCGCGCGAGTGCGCTTCTGCCACGTGCACGTAGGCCATGGTCTCGTCGATCCGCTTGTGCCCAAGCCACCCTGATTGGCGTCAATTGCTTTTGCCGACCGGGGTGATGTAGTTGCCGTCGGGTTCGTAGTTGTCGTCGGCTTTGGGTCCTTCCGCTTCTTGGCGTCCTCGGCGCGGATGCTGCCTCGATCGATCTCGAGAATCGTGGCGTGATGGACGAGACGATCGATCGCCGCGGCGGTCGTCATCGGGTTCTTGAAGATTCGGTCCCACTCGCTGAAGACGAGGTTGCTGGTGATGATCAGCGACCGGCGCTCGCAGCGCTCGACGATCATCACGACCAACCTCGGCTTCAAGCAGTGGGGCACCACGTTCCCTGGCGCCGCCTGCGTCGTCGTCCTCGTCGACCGCTTCGCCCAGCACTGTCACCGCGTCGAGATCCTCGGCGAGTCCTGGCGAGAGGCGCTCAGTGCTTCCAGGAATTGAACAGGCTCGAGTGCACGCCGAGGAACACGCCGGCCATGTAGGAACGATCCAGCGGCGTGACGCCGATCGCCGCACCGAGGGTGAGCTGCGGTGCCATCCAGAACTGCGCGCGCAGGCGCGGTTCGACAGCGAACGACACGACGTCCGCGGAATCGCCGTCCTCGCGCATCCATCGCCGGCCCGCGACGACCTCGACCGCGAGCGAGCCGAGCGGGGACTTCGACTCCGCGCCGATCACGCCGTAGCCACCCGCGTAGTTCGATCCGCTGCGCACCATCGCACCGCTCTCGGCCTCGACGCCGAGGTAGAGGGGACCGCGCCACGCCATCGTGAACTGTGCGGAGCCCGTGATCGCGGAGCTGGGCGCCGCCTTTGTGGTGGGCGTCGGCTCGCTCCCCCGGGCGCTCAGCTGATCGCCGGTCTCGCTGGACAGCCGATGCGTCGTCACGCCGAACCGCACGCGGGCCGGGCGATCCTCGCGCCGGCGATCGAACATGCATCCGGTGGCGGCCACGGCGAACACGGCGATCAACGCGCTCTCTCGCACCATGCAGCCAGCGTAGCTGATGTCAGGGGCGGAGTGCATGCTCCGTCGATGATCGACGCTCCCGCCGACGAGACCTCCGACCCAAGGCTGTGGAAGAAGGACGGTTGGGTCGCCCGCGTGGTGAAGAACGAGGACGACGATGGGTGGGCCATCGAGATGACGCGGCGCGGAGACTCCGAGCCCGCGCTGGTCACGCCGTGGACGATGGGCCGGGACAAGAAGAACCCGAAGCCGTTGGATCATGCAGCGTTTCACACGCTCGTGAAGACCGTGACCGAGGTGCTGCGGCGTCACGAGCAGTCGGCGCGCGCACGCCTGCACTCCACGTTCTCCTACGCGGCAGATGATGGGCAGCGGATCCGCATCGATCTCGACATCGTCCCGGATGATGACGATCCGCACGCGATGATCGCCGCGTTCGACGAGCGCACGAACGAGCTCCTCCGTTCGGGCCGCACGAATCCCACGTTCAAGCTCACCGCTACGACCGCGGCACGCTTCGTGCGGACCGGCGAGGCGTAGTCAAGATCGGTCACAGCGACCGGGCCAGGTGGCGTACGATGGAGCCGTGCGCATCGCGGTTCTCGTCGGAGTCGCTCTGGCCGGCTGCGTTCCGCAGAACAACCTCGTCGCTTGCCCGAACGACGTCCTGTGCCCCGTCGGCAGCGTCTGCGACACGGTTCATGGCGGGTGCGTCTCGCCGGATCAGACCGAGGTCTGTGTCGGCATCGCCGACCACCAGGCGTGCACGGCGGGCGCCGTGTTCGGCTACTGCCTCGACGAGATCTGCATCGATCCAGGCTGTGGCAACCTCGTCGTCGATCCCGGGGAGCTATGCGACGACGGCAACCGCGACGACGGCGATGGCTGCAGCGCGACGTGTCAGTCGCGCGAGGTCTGTGGTGACGGCGCCCTCGATCTCGGGCTCGCCGAGCAGTGCGACGATGGAAATCTTCGCTCACACGACGGCTGCGATTCGCGCTGCCTGACCGAGTCGTTGGCCTGGAGCTACGATCCGATCGGGCCGGCGTACTCCGACCCCTCTCGGATCGCGTTCGACGGAACGCGCGGGAAGGTGGTCGTGGTGCGCGACGGGTACGTGTGGGCGTGGGACGGCACGCGCTGGATCGTGCTCTCGACCACGGCGCCGGCTCTCGGCTCCGAGTACAACGTGGTGTTCGATCCGGACACGGGCAAGCTGTACGCGCTGTTCGCGCGGCCGAACACGGGAGACATCCTGTTCCCGAACCCCCTGCGCGACGTTCTGTTCGAGTGGGACGGCACCTCGTGGACCCAGAGCACGACGACGAACGCCCCCGCCGCGCAGACCCTGATGGTCACCTACGACACGGTGCGCCGACGCATCTTCGCGTTCGGCGTGACGGATAGCGGCGCCGCGCTCGCGGCCATGCTCGATCCCTTGACGAACGCCTGGACCACCGTCACGCCGCCCGCGGCGATCGCGGGGATGCGCGAGGCAACGATCGCCTTCGATCAGGCGCGCGGACGTGTCGTCGTCGGCGTGCCTGCCTCGATCTTTGCGCCCGTGCACGGCCACGCCGTGCTCGAATGGAACGGCGCCGTCTGGTCATCGTCGACCGCGGCGATGTCGATACCCGCCAGCTGGTCACTCGTCTACGACCCGATCGCGCAGCGCGTCCTCGCCCTCGGCGGAGCGCTCACCGCTCAGACGAGCGCCGCCCGCGCATGGAACGGCGTGGCCTGGACGGATCTCCCGCCGATCATCGGTGCTCGGCAAGCGAGCGCCGTCGCGTTCGACACGGCGCGCCAGAAGCGCTTCGTGTTCGGCGGCTCGCTCGGCGAGTCGGACGACGTGATCGAAGGAGACCAGCTCGGGTGGACGCGGATCGCGCGCACCACGCCGCCGCCCACGGTCACGGTGTGCGCGTACGAGGAACCCCGTGACCGCCTGGTCTGTGTCAGTGACTCGTCGTACGGATCGAGCCCGGAGACGTGGGTCTGGTCGGGGACGTGGTCGAAGCTGCCCGCATTGTTCACCGACGACCCGCCGAGCGCTCTCGCCTACGATCCGATGCGCAAGGCTATCGTCGGTGTCGGCTTCTCCGGGTTGGTGCAGCTCTCCGGGGACACCTGGGTCACCGTCACACAAGCCGCCCCGCTCCAGCAGCCGGCGAGCTCGCTCGTGTTCGACCCGGTGCGCAAGGTGCTCGTTGCCGTGGTCACGTCACAGTTCGGCGGGGTCATCTGGCTCGCGTTGATCCACGCA
>JAYVLW010000336.1:0-18153 GCA_043759315.1 Myxococcales bacterium | reverse complement strand
TTCGGGAAGATGAACTGATCAACCTGCGGCTTGATGTTCTCTTCCTTGATCTCCTTGTTGTTCTCGAGCCAGGACACCTGGATCTCGCTATCGAAGTGGCCGATGTTGGCGAGGATCGACTCGTCCTTCATCGCAGAGAAGTGCTCGCTGCGGATCACGTCCATGCAGCCGGTCGCGGTCACGAAGATGTCGCCCTGCGGGACGGCGTCTTCCATCGTGGTGACCTCGTAGCCCTCCATCGCCGCCTGCAGCGCGCAGATCGGATCGATCTCGGTGATCAGGACGCGAGCGCCGAGGCCGCGGGCCGCGTGCGCGCAGCCCTTGCCGACATCGCCGTAGCCGGCGACGACGACGACCTTGCCGGCGACCATCACGTCGGTCGCGCGCTTGATGCCATCGAACAGCGACTCGCGGCAGCCATAGAGGTTGTCGAACTTCGACTTGGTGACCGAGTCGTTCACGTTGATGCACGGGAACAGGAGCGAGTTGGTCTTCGCCATCTCGTAGAGGCGGTGGACACCCGTGGTGGTCTCCTCGGAGACGCCCTTGATGTCGGACGCGAGCACCGTGAAGCGGTTCTTGTTCGCGGCGAGGCTCTGGGTGAGCACCGAGAAGATCACGCGCATCTCCTCGTTCGTCGCGGTCTTCGGGTCCGGGGCCTTGCCCGACTTCTCCGCCTCGACGCCCTTGTGGACGAGGAGGGTCAGATCGCCGCCGTCATCGAGGATGAGGTTCGGGCCCTTGCCGCCCTTGAACGCGTTGAGCTGGAGCTCGATGCACTGCCAGTACTCCTCGAGCGACTCGCCCTTCCACGCGAACACCGGCACGCCGGTCGCCGCGATCGCCGCGGCCGCCTCGTCCTGGGTCGAGTAGATGTTGCACGAGGTCCACGTGACCTCGGCGCCGAGCGCCGTCAGCGTCTCGATCAGGACGGCGGTCTCGATCGTCATGTGGAGGCAGCCCGCGACGCGCGCGCCGGCGAGCGGCTTCTTCGCGCCGAACTCCTCGCGGAGCGACATCAGGCCGGGCATCTCCTTCTCGGCCATGCGCATCTTCTTGCGGCCGAGCTCGGCCAGGGTCTTGTCCTTGATCTTGAACGCGGGAAACTCGGTCTTGATATCCATGGTCGTCGCTCCAGTTGGCCAGGTGTTAGTTACGTGCCGGCTTGTGGCCGACGGCGAGCTGCAGCGCCGGGCGCTGCGGACTCGAAAGGGGGTTGATCGCGATCGCGTCGAGCGCGGCGGCCTCGAGCCAGCCGCGGAGCTTTTGCGGCTCGAAGCCGAGCCACACGTCGCCCTGCTCGCGCATCGCTTCATCGTCATGCGGGAGGTAGTCGACGATCAGCAGGTGACCACCGACGCGAAGTAGCCGCCCAGCGGCGGCGATCCAGTCCTGAGGGCGCGCGGAGTGGTGGAGCACGCGCGCCATCACCACGAGATCCGCGCCGCCGCGGGCGCCGATATCCTCGGCGAGGCCGGGATCTTCGACATCGCCTTCGCGGAGGCGAACGTTGGGCAGGCCCCAGGTCGCGATCCGAGCGCCACAGCGCGCGAGGCGAGCGGGGCTGCGATCGACAGCGACGACCCGATCGTAGAGCGGCGAGAGCAGCGGCAGCAGCGTGCCTTCACCCGTGCCGACATCGATCGCGAGCGCTCGACCGGGCAACAACGGCGCGATCAGGGGGAGCCATGCGATGAGCTCGGAGTCCGCGAGGGGAGCGGCGGCCTCGACCGGAGCGGCCTCGTCGAAGTACTTGCGCGACAGCTCCTCGCGCGCTGCGACGATGGACGCGATCTTCGCGAGGCTGCCGTCCTTGCGACACAGCACGCGACCCTCCGCGAGAGCAGCATCGAGCACGGCGTCGGGATCCATGTGCGCACGCAACAACGTTCGCGTGCCATCGCGTCGCGCTGCGAGGAGCCCGACCTCGCGCAGCGGTTGGGACTTCTTCGTCACCTGCGGCTGGCTCTCGCCAAGCAACGATGCGAGCTCCCCGACGGTCAACTCCTCCTCCGCACACAGCGCGAGCAGACGCAGCCGATCCTCGTCTCCGAGGAGTCGAAACAGGTCGGCGCGAGCAGAGACCATCACTTGGACACGTATATTCCATCATTCGCATACTGGCAAGCTCGATGTGAGGTTCGCGTGATCGGTTTGACTGGCCCTGGGCTAGGGCCTACAATCCTGGATAGTTAGCGATGTCTTCGGGTTCGGGCGGCAAACCAGGAAGTGGTAGCCAGCCGGGGCGGCCTGCGGCCGATACCCCGCAGCGGCTCGTGGTTCGTTCGCTCGATGGCGACGACTCGCTGATGGGATCGCACGACACCGCGGTGGCGCACGCTTCGAAGGCCGGCGCGGAGACCTCGTTGTCCGGCGAATCGATGATGGGCGGGGCCCCGACGCCCTCGGCCGGCACGCTCTCGCTCAACGAGGTGATCGGCCAGACGCTCGGTGGTCGCTATCTCGTCACCCGCAAGATCGGGCAGGGCGGGATGGGCGCCGTCTACGAGGCGACGCACACGCTGATCGGCAAGCGCGTCGCCGTGAAGGTGTTGCTCGAGAAGTACGCGCAGCGCGAGGCGATCGTGAAGCGCCTCAAGCAAGAGGCGCAGCTCGCCTCCTCGGTCGGCAACGAGCACATCATCGACATCACCGATTTCGGTACCACCGAGGACGGACGCACGTTCGTCGTCATGGAGTTCCTCGACGGTGAATCGCTCGCCGAGTGCCTCGGCCGCGAGGCCCAGCTCCCCGAGCAGCGAATCCTGCGGATCGCATCGCAGGCGTGCTCGGCGCTCGCCGCGGCGCACGCGAAGGGCGTGGTCCACCGCGACATCAAGCCGGAGAACCTGTTCCTGCTGAAGCGCAAGGACCAGGACTTCGTGAAGGTCGTGGACTTCGGCATCTCGAAGTCGCTCCGCGCGAGCAGCGAGGAGGAGGAGACCACGCGGCTGACGCAGACCGGCATGGTGCTCGGCACGCCGCTGTACATGTCGCCCGAACAGGCGCGCGGTGACGACGAGCTCGATCAGCGCGTCGACGTCTACGCCCTCGGCGTGATCATGTACGAGGCCGCCGCGGGGCGCGTGCCGTTCATCGGCAACAATTACCTCTCCGTCATCTCGCAGGTCCTCAACGAGGAGCCGAAGCCGCTGCGCGAGCTGCGGCCGGAGCTGTCGGAGGAGTTCGAGGCCGTCGTCTCGAAGGCGATGTCCAAGGACGTCAAGGAGCGCTACGCGAGCGCGAACGACATGCTCGCCGATATCACGTCGCTCCTCGACGATCCCACTCACTCGACGGAGCGCGCGAAGATCACGGGGCCGCGCCGGCGTTCGCTCGCGAAGAAGAGCGACGGATCGACGCGCTACATCGTGTGGATCGCCGGCCTCGCGATCATCGTCGCCGCCGTGGTGTTCAGCGTGACCCGGCTCGCGGGCTCGTCCACCAAGCCGAAGGATGGCTCCGGGGGAAGCGCGAACGTCGAGGTGACGCCGCCGCCGGTGACACCGGATGCGGGCGTCGCGGCGCTGCCGATCGATGCGCCGCTCGCGGCGGTCATCAACTTCTCGATCAACACGAAGCCGGTGGGTGCGGAGGTGCTGTGTGACGGGTTGCCCGTCGGAACCACGCCGACGGTCGTCAAGGTCGTCCAGGGCGACAACACGCGCGAATGTCTCGCGCGCAAGGACGGGTTCAACGACTACCCGTTCAAGCTCAACCCGCTCCAGCAGGACATCACCGTCATGACGTTCAACCTGGTCAAGCCGCCGAAGGGCACCGCGGTGATCCGACAGAAGCCGCCGGAGAAGAAGGATCAGGGGTCCGGGGTCACGGTCCCGCGGGACAAGACGGGCGGTGAGTTGACTGGCGATCCGTACGCGGGCAGCGGTACCGTTCCCAAGAAGTGAGGGTCGGACTGTTCGCGTTCGTCGTGGTCACCGCGCTGGTGATGCATGCCCACGCGCAGCCCGCGGCAACGACCAACGATGCCGGCTTCATCGGCCGCGACATCGAGACGCTCGAGATCGATGACTGCAGGCAGAACGATCCGTCGCTGACGGCCGACCAGCTGCGCGCCCGCGCCTCCGAGCACTACCAGCGCGGCGAGACCCTGTACCTGCAGGGTGACTACGAAGGCGCGGTGGGGGAGCTCGTCTCGGCCTACTGCACGCTGCCGAACTACAACCTGCTGCGGAACATCGGGCAGGCGTACGAGCGCAGTCTCGAGTACGAGAAGGCGATCGGCTACTTCGAGAAGTACGTCTCGCAGATCCCCGCCGACGCGAAGCCCGCGAATGCGTGTGCGCCGGATCCCAAGGAGGACAAGGGGATCATGGATCGCCGCATCGCGGTCCTGAAGCGGCTGCAGGGCCACGTCTACGTCGAGACCTCACCGCCCGGCGGGCGCATCACGATCGGCAACGACACGGGAACGAAAGCGAACTCGAGCTCGGGCAAGGTGTTCGATCTCCTCTACGGGCGCTACCAGATGACGGTCGAGCTGAATGGCTACGAGCCCTACTCGCAGACGATCGCCGTCAAGATCGGAAAGCCGTACACCTACTTTGTCCAGCTCGTACCGCAGAAGGGCAAGCTCGCGGTGCTCGCGTCTCCGCCGGATGCACGGATCTTCCTCGGTGATCGCATGGTCTCCGTCGGGCGGTTCGAGGAATCGCTGCCGAGCGGATCGTATACGTTGACGGTGGAGTCGCCTGGCTTCCTGCCGACGAAACGGACCGTGGAGGTGCTCCCCACGCAGGTGAGGCGCGAGCTCGTCGAGCTCGAGGAGGTGCCACAGACTGGGCGCCGGCAGCTGATCATCGCAGCCGGCGTCGGCGGCAGCTTCTCGGCCGGTGCATTGCTCTACGCGTTCCAGAACACGTCGATCGTCGGTGTCGGCAGCGTGCTCGGCGGTGCGGCGGGCCTGATCGGCGGGTACTTCCAGCTGCCGCGCGATCTGTCCCTCGGTACGAGCAACCTGACGATCACCACGGGGCTGACCGGTGGGATCGCCGGCACCCTGGCAGCGACGGTGTTCACCGACGAGCAGGAGATCACGCAACCGATCGCGGGCGCGAGCACGCTGCTCGGCGCTGGCCTCGGCTACTACATCGGCCAGCGTCTCAAGGTGCGCGTGGGTGATGCGGCGCTGTTCAACAGCTCGGTGCTGTGGGGCACCGCGGCCGGCGGACTGTTCGCGCTATCGTTCGATCCGCCGCGGGCGGTGGGATCGGGTCTCGTGCTGAGTGGCCTCGCGCTCGGTGGAATCTCGGGCGTGCTACTCACCAACTACTTCACGATCAGCCGCACGCACGCGGTGCTGGTCGATATCGGCGGGCTGATCGGCATCGCGGGCGGCCTGGCGATCGAGAGCCTCGTGTATCCGCAGAAGACCGCGAGTCAGTCGGAAGCGGGTCGCAACCAGGAGCACCTCGCGAACTACGCGCTCGGCGGCATGTTCGTGGGCCTGCTCGGCGCCGCGGTCCTGACGCGAAACCTCGACGTGCCGAAGCTGCCCGTGCGCCCGACGTTCCAGACCACGACCGGCACCGACGGCAAGAAGACCAGCCTGTACGGCCTCGGCGGCACCTGGTAGATCACGAGCATGGAACAGCGCTCCAGCGCGTGCCCACTCGACTGTCCTGATCTGTGCGGTCTGACCGTCACGGTGGAGGACGGCAAGGTCGCGCAGATCGAGGGTGATCGCCGCGGTCCGCTGACCGATGGCTTCATCTGCGGCAAGGTCCGCAAGTTCACCGATCACATGTACGGCGATCATCGGATCGCGCAGCCGCTCGTCCGGACCGGGGCGAAGGGAGCGGGTCAGTTTCGGCCCGCGAGCTGGGACGAGGCGCTCGGGATCGTGGCGGAGCGGTTGCGGGTGATCAAGGCCCGCTCGGGCAGTGAAGCGGTCCTGCCGTATCACTACGGAGGCTCGAACGGCTGGCTCACCGAGGGCGCGCTCGCGACGCGGTTCTTCCGTCGGTTCGGCGCGTCGAACCTCGATCGCACCTTTTGCGCGGCGGCGACGAGCGCGGCGGTGCAGGGGCTGTACGGCGTCATGCCTGGTGTCGCGCTCGAAGATCACGAGCACGCGAGGCTGATCGTCATCTGGGGCAACAACCCGTCGGCGACGGGCATCCACCTCGTCCCGGTGATCGAGAAGGCGCGCGAGGCTGGAGCGAAGCTCGTCGTGGTGGATCCGCGCCGCACGCCGCTCGCGCGCCGCGCCGATCTGCACCTCGCGATCCGTCCCGGCGCGGATCTGCCGGTCGCGCTCGCGATCATCCACGCGCTGTTCGAGCGCGGCCACGCGGACCACGCGTTCCTCGCTGCGCACGCGAACCATGCCTCGGATCTCGCGGCGCGCGCTTCGGCGTGGTCGCTCGCAGCGGCGGCGGCCGAGGCAGGCATCGCGGAAGCCGACCTTTCGGCGTTCGTCGAGCTCTACGCGGCCAGCTCACCTGCGGTGATCCGCACGGGCTGGGGAATGGAGCGCAACCGCAACGGAGGCAGCGCGATCGCCGCCGTGCTCGCGATCCCGGCGGTCGCGGGCAAGTTCGGGGTGCGCGGCGGCGGCTACACCATGCAGAACAGCGACGCGCGCTGGGGCATCAGCTCGGAGCTCGGGATCGCCGAGCCGAAACCGGCCACGCGCTCCGTCAACATGAGCCAGATCTCCACGGCACTGCGCGAGCTGCGTGATCCACCGATCGAGTGCCTGTTCGTCTACAACTGCAACCCGGTCGCGACCGCGCCGGATCAGCGTGCCCTCGTGGCAGAGCTCGCACGGGATGACCTGTTCGTCGTGGTCCACGAGCAGGTGATGACCGATACCGTCGCCTACGCGGACGTGGTGCTGCCAGCGACCACGTTTCTCGAGCACCGCGATCTGCGCCGAGGGTACGGCACGATGCGGATGTTCGACAGCCAGCCGGTCGTGCCGCCGGTGGGCGAGGCGCGCGCCAACAACGCCGTCTTCGGGGCGCTGATGGAGCGCCTCGGCCTGGTGCGCGAGGGCGATGCGATCACCGACGACGAGATCGTTTCTCGGGTGTTCTCCGCGGCCCCCGAGGGCGCGGCGCTGAAGCAGCAGCTCGCCGAGCACGGCATCGCGATTCCAGCGTCGGGCGCGCGGCCGCTGCCGTTCGTCGACGTGTTTCCCGGCACGCCGGATCGCAAGATCGACCTCGTTCCCGAGCACCTCGATCGCGCCGCGGCAGGGCTCTACACGTATCGGGCCGATCCGAGGACGCCCGAGTTTCCGCTGGCGTTGATCTCGCCGGCGCTCGCGACGCAGATCAGCTCGTACTTCGGCCAGCTCCGCACGGCGCCGGCGACGCTCGCGATGTCGCGCATCGATGCGGCCGCGCGGGGGATCTCCGATGGTGATCCGATCCGGATCTGGAACACGTGGGGCGAGGTCCACTGCACGGCGAACATCGATCCAGATCAGCGCGAGGGCGTGTGCGTGCTGCCGAAAGGGCTGTGGCGCAAGCACACGACGAACGGGTACACGTCGAACGCGCTGATCCCGCCGCACGTCGCCGACCTCGGAGGGCAGGCCGCGTTCAACGACGCGCGCGTGCAGGTCGCGAAGCGGTAGCGCCCGGCCGTCGGGTGTCGCTGCTCATTGCACGGCGCGAGCGCACCGCACGCCGAACCCACCATCGCGGAACGCGGGCGGATAGCCGCCTGCGCGCGAGCCCGTGCGCGGCAACCCACCGCCGACGCACGCCCCGCGCAGCGCCCGCATCGCCGAACCGGTGAGCTGCGCGCAGTCATTGCAGGGAGTGGGAAGCGCCAGCAAGTACTCATCGAGGACCCACTCGCAGACGTTTCCAGCGAGGTCGGAATGCCCCCAGCGTCCGTCGCCCAGCGAGAGCTTTCCCACGGGGAACAGATCCGACACCGTACAACCGAACATGCCGTCTGACAGGCACGAGGAGCCGTTGTAGTAGCTCGCGTACGACGTGCCCTCGGTCAGCGACGAAGGTGGGTTCGACCAGGGGAGCGCTCGCTGCTCGGTTCCACCCGCTGCGGCGTAGTTCCATTCCGCCTCCGTCGGCAGAAAGCCACCGTCCCAGATACAGAATGCATGCGCTTCGAACCACGTCAGACAGGACATCGGTCGGTCCTCGTTCGGACCAGGGGTGTCCGTCCAGGGCGCCAGCGACGCGTTGCACTTGACGGCCGCGATCAGCGTCGGAGTGGTCGCGACCAGGCTCGGATTCCAGCTCGGATCCCAACCGCCTTGCGCCGCTGCACCGTTCAGAGTTCTGCCGCCCTCCCCCGCCGCGGGCGGGCTGAGCTGAGTCCCTCGCCCGGCGCTCACGAACTCTCGAAACCGACGCACCGTCACCTCGTACCGGTCGAGTCGGAAGGCGCTGAGCGTCGCCGGTGCACTCATGCTCGGATACGCCATGTCGGTCCCGACGTCGTACCCCCGGTAGAACGAACCAGCCGGTAGGACCAGACTCTCGCAGCAGGGCGACGTGCCCAGAGCGCCGCAGGTCGGTGCGAGGGCCATGCAGCTCACCGCCGGGGCGCCGAGCGTCGCGTCCTCCTGATCCGTGGGCCCATCGCCGGGCAGCTCGCGCGGGCCGAACCCGATGCGCCCGCAGCCAGCGGTCGCGACGCAGACGAGCAGGAGCGAACGGGCGGTCACCGACGACGAGAATAGCCGGATGCGAGCCCGCCAGGAATGTTTCCGTGCGCGTGCCCCTCCGCGCGCCGGCTATCTCGCGAGCGCGTTCAAGGTCTCGTGCACGCCGGGGTAGCCGGCGCGATAGAACAACCACCAGCCGAGCATCATGATGCCGTGGCCGACGAAGATGCCGACGTGGCTCCACATCTCGACGGGGTCGGAGCGGTCCGAGACGTAGCGGCGCCAGTGGAACGCCTCGTCGATCAGACTGTAGAGGAACGACAGGATCGTGAGGACGAGCGCGGGAACCGCGGCGCTCGGGTGCTGGTAGGCGAGCACCAGGAGGATGCAGCTACCGACACCGCAGCCGATCGTGATGTGGTGGACGAGCTGTTCGCCGCCGCGCAGGACCTCCTTGTAGATCGTGCGATGACCGATGGTGTCGATCGCGATCGCGATCGTGAAGATGCCGGCGCCGATCGGGACCCACCAGGCCTCGGGGGGAAACACAACTCCGGCGCGATGGCCGGCGAGCAGGAACCCTCCGGTGGAGGCGACCAGGCCGAGCATCATGCCGACCCAGCCGACGTAGACGAACCAGTCGGTGCGATCGAACAGACGGATGTTGCCGACGTAGCGCGCGAGCGCGGACGGTTCAGAGCTGCGGGACATCGGCGAACCTCAGCTGGGTGGTGGGGACATGCGCGCGGCGCGAGAATGTGCGCGCGGGGACCGAGGCCACGAGGCGGCCGACGGAGCCGGCGAGCAGCAGCAGCTTGGAGGGGGTGGAGACGACCGCGCGACCGGCGGTGACGTCGTAGCCGGTGCGGGCGATGCGCTTGCCGATCGCGGAGTACACGCGGCGCGCCACGGTGACGGCGCCGGCCGCACGCCAGGGGAGCGCGCCCAGGCCGCGATCGCCGGAGCGATAGTAGCGATCGGCGAGCGCGAGCAGCTCGCGGACTGTGTCGGCGACCGGACCGCGCGCGGTCGCAGGGAACGCGCCGTGGAGATCTGCGGCGAGATCCGGAGCGCCGTGAGCGGCGAGGAGATCGGCGGGGAGATACAGGCGGCCGCGGCGCCAGTCCTCTTCGACGTCGCGGCAGATGTTCGTGAGCTGCATCGCGAGGCCGAGGTGCGCGGCGTGGACCAGGGCCTTGTCGTCGGAGACGCCGAACACGTGCGACATCATCAGCCCTACGACGCCCGCGACCCGCCACGCGTAGTGGAGCAGCTCGGGGACCGTGCCGTAGTGGGTGCCTGCGGCATCCATCGCCATGCCCGCCAGGAGCTCGGCAGGATAATGCGCGGGTATGGCGCGTGCGCGTGCGACCTCGCCGAACGCGGCGAGCACGGGGTCGAGCGCGGTGCCGGCATATGCGGCATCGAGCTCCGCGGTGAGGCGCGCGAGCGTACGGCGAAGCGTGAGCTCGTCGTTGCTCGCGGGATCGTCGACGGCATCGTCCGCGCGCCGGCACCAGGTGTAGACGACGGCAGTCTGATCGCGGATGCGGGCGCCGAGGAGTCGGCTCGCAAGTGCGAAGGACTTCGAGTGATGCGCGATCGCCTGTCGCGCGACGAGCGCCGGGCCGGGTTGGACGTGCACGAGCGCGGTCATCCGATCACCCCGGCAGCGAGGGAGAGAGCGGCCGGCGCGCGCGCCTCCAGGCGGAAGTCGGTGGCGATCGCCGAGAACGTGGCCTTCGCGCCGTTGATCACGCCAGGGACGCCGGCGCCAGGATGGGTGCCCGCGCCGACGATGTAGAGGCCCGGGATCTTCGCGTCGCGGTTGTGCGGGCGGAAGTACGCGCTCTGGCGGAGGGTGGGCGCGACGCTGAACGCCGAGCCCATGTGGGCAACCAGCTCGTGCTGGAAGTCCGCGGGCGTGAAGTGCCGGCGCACGACGACGTGCTTGCGCAGATCGGGGAGCAGGCGCTCGAGCGCGGCGAGGATGCGGTCGCCGTAGCTCTCGCCGAGCGCGGCCCAGTCGGCCGGTGCGTTGCCGAGGTGTGGGACGGGGGAGAGGACGTAGAACGCACCACCGCCGGGAGGCGCGAGCGACGGGTCGGTAACGTGGGGCGCGTGGAGGTAGAGCGAGAAGTCCTCGGGGACCTCCTTGCCGTGGAAGATCTCGTCGAGAAGGGCGCGGTACCGCGGGCCAAACACCACCGTGTGGTGTGCGATCTGATCCTTGTAGTCGCGGTCGGTCCCGAAGTAGAGGACGAACAGCGACATCGACCAGTCCATCTTGTCGAGCCGCTTCGTCATCTTCTTCGCCGCGGGGACGCCGGCGTAGAGGCGGTCGTAGGTGTGGTGGAGGTCCGCGTTGGAGACGACGAAGTCGAACGCCTCGTCGGGCTTCGCGTCGGTCGTGACGAGGTGGCGCGCACCATCGATCCGGACGCGGCGCACCGGACTGTCGAGGCGGAGCTCGCCACCGAGCTCCGTGAACAGGCGGACCAGGCCGGCGACCAGGGCGCCGGTGCCCCCTTTCGGGAAGAACACCCCCCACTTGCGCTCGAGGTAGTGGATCAGGGTGTAGATCGACGAGGTCTCGTACGGATTGCCGCCGACGAGGAGCGAATGGAACGAGAGCGCTTCGCGGATGTGCTCGTCCTTCACGTACCTCGCGACGGTCTTGTACACGGAGCGATCGGCGCGCAGCGCGGCGAGCTTCGGTGCGACCCGGAGCATGTTCGAGAACCGCGGGAACGGCGTGTGCGCGAGCTTCGTGTAGCCGGTCTCGAACACGCGGCGCGAGTAGTCGACGAAGCGCTGATAACCCTCTGCGTCGGCGGGGCGGCGCGCGCGGATCTGCTCGAGCATGTGATCCCCGTCGCCGTCGTAGTCGAACGTGGCGCCGTCGGCCGTCCAGAACAGGCGGTAGAACGGCGTGACCGGGAGCATCGTCACGTAGTCGCTCATCTTGCGCCCGGTGATCTCGAACAGCTCCTCGATGCAGTGAGGTGCGGTGATCACCGTGGGTCCGGCGTCGAAGGTGAAGCCCTGCTCGCGGTAGACGTACGCGCGGCCGCCCGGTTGATCGCGAGCCTCGAACAGCGTGACGCGTACGCCGGCCGCAGCGAGGCGAATCGCGCACGCGAGCCCACCGAAGCCGGAGCCGATCACCGCGGCGCGAAGGTCAGCCATATCGAGTCTCCATGCGGCGTAGCTCGGCCGCGAACCGCTGAGTCGTGGCGTTCTCGCCGGCGATCGCGGACAGCTCCGTGATCGTGGCGTCGAGGGTGGCGCGGATGCAGGCCCGACCCTCGTCGGCGACCTCGCTCGCGAGCAGGTCCGCGAGCTCGTCCACATCTCCGCTGCCGGCGACCACGGCACGCGCGGTCGTGATGCAGCGCGACCAGGCGAAGGCGTCGCGCTGGGCGAGCCAAGCCCACGGCCACGTCGGCCGCGCCGCGCGCAGATCCTCGTGGCCCTTGTGGCGGCGCGACGGCGACGTCAGCGACCCGAGATCGTCGAGCATCTGGAGGGCGATGCCCATGTGCTCCCCGAATCGACCGACGGCGTTCGTGATCGCTGGCGTGCCGCCGGCGACGATCGCGCCGAGCTGCGCGGCGAGCGCGCACAGGGCGCCCGTCTTGAGCCGCGTGGTCGTCTCGACGACCGGGGCGACCTGGTCCGCCTGCAACTCCGTGACGGGCGTGGCGAGATCGAGCGCCTGACCCTGGTGGCAGCGAACGAGCGTGCGCGTCGTCGCGCGATGGGCGGCGAGCTCGACCGTGGGCGTGAGCTCGAGTTGCTCCAGCTCCGCGAGCGCCCAGAAGTACATCCACGAACCGGTGTTGATCGCGATCGGCGCGCCGACGAGATGGTGCAGTGCCGGGGCACCGCGCCGCATCTCAGATCCATCCTCGACATCGTCGATGATCAGCGATCCCGCGTGGAGCAGCTCGATCACGAGCGGCAGCCGATCCGGCATCGCTCCAGGTGCGCCACCCCCGAGGATCCAGCCGGTCTCGACGATCGTCGTGCGCAGCTCCTTGCCGGGCCGCGCCAGGAACTCGGCCGCGGGTCCGATCAGCGCGCGCCGCCAGACCTCGCTCGGCACCTCCGGCGGGAATGGGCTCGCACCATCTGGTCGCGCCGCGCGCTCCAGCGCCGCGAGCGCCCGCGGCAACTGCGATGGAATCGGCAGCGGCTTCACGATGCGCGCCCTCCGAGCATCCCGCGCAGCGACAGGCCGCGCGGCGGCCGACCAAACAGGATCCGCGCGCGGTCCATCGGTGTGGTCGTCAGAGCATAGAACCGGCGGATCACCGGCTCCGGGAGCCGATAGAACCTCTCGAGCACGTGATACCGCCGCTCGGGGGCGAACCAGTGGAACAGCATCCGGTTGAGGCGCAGCGCGAAGCGAAGTTGGCGCCCGTGCGCGCGCGCGTGCGCCTCGAGCGCCGGCGCGAGGAACTCGTCGGCTTCGTGCCCGGCGATCAACATGGCAAGCCGCGCCGCGATCGGAAACGAGTAGCCCGTGACCGGATGAAACCAGCCTCCGGCGTAGCCACCGACGAGGGGCCAGGTCGGCATCGCCATCTCGTACGCCCATGGCAGCGGCAGCACGCCGACTTCCTCGCGAACATACTCCTTCACCGTCCAGCCGCGGACCGCGATGTAGTTGCGGATCCGCACCCGGAGCTCCGCGACATCGAGGTACGCGTTGTCGCTGAAGTACGTGTCCTCCACGAGCAGCCGATCCGGCGCGAGCGGCAGCACGTACACGAAGCGGAACCCGTCGAGCTGCTGCACGGTCGCGTCCATCAGCATGGGCCGCACGAGCCCGTGCGGCTTGTCGAGCACGACCTCCTCGCCGGCAAACTTCTGGAAGCCGCAGGTCACCTGCGGCCCGGCATCCGGCCCGCGCGCATCGATCACCCGCCGCGCAAGGATCTCGCGGGTTCCGCCATCGCGCGTCCTCACGGTCACCCGCTCGCGCTCGACGCTCACCGCCGAGGTTTCAAGCATCACTTGCGACCCCGGCCGATCGAGCGCCGCGGTGACGCGCTCCGCGAGTCGCTCGCTCGTCACGCACGCATACGCCGAGTCCACGCTCCGCGCATGCGCCGGAAACGCGACCTCGTACCCGTCCCACCGCGTGGTGACCAGCGGCTCGATCCACGGCACCAGCCCCTCATCCACATCGCCGGCGTGAAAGCACCAGGTGTGATTGCCGCCGATCGCCGTCCCGCGTTCGATCATCACGATCGACGCGTCCGGGCGCGCATGCCGGATAGCGAGCGCGAGCAGGCCGTTCTGCAGGCCGCCGCCGACGAGCGCAAAATCGACAGAATCGTTCACCGTGCCTCGACGCCGTGAACCGTACACCGGTTACACAGCAAACGTCATTTCAATGGCTTGAGCCGTGCGTCCGGAGTGGGGGACGGTTTCAACTTACGCAACTTGCGGGGACCGGAGTGGGGGGACGACCGGAGTGGGGGGACGGTTTCAACTTACGCAACTTGCGTCCGGAAACCCTGCGAATTGTGGCGATGTTCTGCCCGCCATCGCCGGACAGAACACGAGGGTTCGCAAGGTTCGCGATCGCAAGTTGCGTAAGTTGAAACCGTCCCCACAAACCGTCGTCCCCACAAACCGTCCCCACGACGACGAGGATTCGCGAGGTTCGCGATCGCAAGTTGCGTAAGTTGAAACCGTCCCCGTCACGGCGGCAGCAGCTTGTCGACCGCCGCGAGGTAGCGGCGCGCCTTCTTGCGTGCCAGCTCGTTCGAGAGTCGGCGCTCGGGCCACTGGGCCGGATCGGCGGCGAGCGCGCGCTCGAGGGTCGAGGTGAACAGCGCGCGGTCCTTGCGGGCCACGGCGGTGCCCCGCGCGAACATGACGTCGACGATGAGAGAGCCAGGGCCGGCGACAGCTCGGGCGCGGTCAAAGGCGGCCTGGCCGTCGGTGGTCCCGAACACCGCGCCCGTGCCGGCGTCGAGGGTAGCGAGGAGGATCTCGGCATCGGCGTTGTGGGCGCCCGGAGCGAGCTCCGCGCAGCGGGCGAGGGCGGCCCGGATCGCAGGGAGCTTCGCGAAGTTCTGCATTGGCGCGAGGGCGAGGAGGACAGCGTCGGTGGTCGCGAGCCAGAGCAGAGCAGGCGCGTGGGACTTCTTCGCCAACGGGAGGAGATCGGCGACGGACTTGGCCTGCCACGCCTTCGGGAGGAGCGCGCGGTTGAGTGCGGCGCAGCGCGCGAGCAGCGGGCGAAGGCGGGTGGCGATCGTGTCGGCGTCGGCGGTGCGGTCGGTGAGGGAAGCGTCTTCCCAGTCGTCGAAGATGAAGGCGACGGCGTAAGAGCAGAAGGCCTCGGCGTGGAGTTGCTTGAAGCCGGAGTGATCCGGGTAGGCGAGCGCGAACGCCTCGAGCTGGATCAGGCCGCCCGGGGTCGCGTCGCGTGCGAGCTGGAGGTCGGCCTCGCGCTGCGCGACGATGTTCGACTGCTTGATGATCGCGAAGGTGGACGACGCGGCGCGCTTCGTGATGAACGACTCGCAGCCCGAGACGAGCACGGCGAGCGCGAGGAGGAGACGCACGGTCACGCCGCGGCCTCCAGAAGCGCGCGCGTCGCCCCGGGACGCAGGACGGGGACGCGCGTGGCGATCAGGTGTTCGACGAGCTCGGCGCCGCGGGCGGCCGCGTCATAGCCCGACATCTCGGCGGCGAGCTCGGTCACGCGCGCCTTGAACTGCGGCTCGGCGCCGAGCCTTGCGACGGCCGCGCGGATCTTCTTCGGGGATGGCCGGCCCGTGCGCAGATTGATCCCGGCGCCGCACCACGCGACGCGCGCCGCGATCTCCGGCTTCTCCTCGCTGCCTCCGGCGACCACCAGCGGCACGCCGTGGTGGAGTGCGAGCTGCACGCCACCGTAACCGCCGTTCGTCACGATCGCGGAGGTCAGCGGAAGGAGCGCGTGATACGGCACGAAGGGCTCGACGCGTGCATTGGCCGGATAGGCCCGCAGTCCCATCGCCTCGGGGCCCGGCAGCGTACGGCCGGTCGTGGCGATGACGAGCACGTCGGCGTCCGCAAGCCCGCGCAGCGCGGGAGCGAGCAGCTCGCGTGGGTCGGTGGCGAGCGTACCCTGCGTCACGAGCACGATCGGAACACCGGCGGCACGCGCGGCCTCGAGCTCGGGCCACCAGGCGGGAAGCGCGGCGCGCTCGGGGGGATAGCGCGGCACGAGCGGACCGATGAAGTGGATCTGCGGCGGCAGATCCGAGCGCGGGTACTCGAACGAGGGGATGGTCGGCTGCAGGAACAGCTGGGGCGCGAGGATGTCGAAGTACGTACCCGTGCCGGCGGCGAGACCGGCAGCGACGCGCGCTCGCTGGTAGCTCTTCGTCACGCCGCCGAACAGCACGCGATGGATCATCCAGTTGAGCATCCGGTTCTTCGGATGGTCGCGATGGTCGCGCGCCGGGGGAAGCGCAGAGCCAAATGGCGCCGTGTCGATGCTCGGGATCACGAGGGCGCTGATGCCGAGGCCGGCCCACGGGATCCCGCGCGTCTCGTGGAGCAGCGCCGCACCGAGGTGCGCCTGGTCCGCGAGGATGACGTCGGGCTTGATCGCGTCGGCGATCGCCTCCAGGTCGCGCAGTTGCTGGCCCATTGGATCGATGAACATCGCGCGCAGCTGGGCGCGCACGCGTGACAGGCCGCGCTTGCGCCGCAGCACGGGGAGCGCTGTCTCGACATCCGCATCGTCCCAGTCGACAGAGGCACTCATCGGCACATACCGTGCGCGAGCCTTCTCGATCGCTGGCGCGAACTTCTTCGCCGCGTACCACGTCACCTCGTGACCTCGCTCCACCAGCGCGTGGACGAGGAGCAGCATGGGCTGGACGTGCCCGGTCAGCGGTACGGTCGCGACGAGGATCCGAGACATCACGGGCCTCGCATCAGCTCGCGCAGCGCAGGCGCTCGTGCATCTTTCGGCGAGATCAGCGGTGCGGCGTCGAGGGGCCACGCGATCGCGAGGTCCGGATCGTCCCAGCGCACCGCGCGTTCGGCATCGCGCGCGTACTCCGCGGTGACCTTGTACGCCACGTCGGCCTGCTCGGAGACCGCGTAGAAGCCGTGCGCGTACCCCGGTGGGATCCACAGTTGACGCCGATTCTCGGCCGACAAGGTCGTCCCGACCCACTGGCCGAACGTGGGCGATTCGCGCTGGACATCGACCACGACGTCGAAGATCTCGCCGCGCGAGACCGAGACCAGCTTGCCCTGCGCGTGTGGCGCAGCCTGGAAGTGAAGGCCGCGCAGCGTGCCGCGCGCCGAGGTCGAGAAGTTGTCCTGCACGAACCGGGCGTCGATCCCCGCGGCAGCATACTTGCTCGCCCGGTAGGTCTCGACGAAGCGGCCTCGCGCATCGACGTGCTCGTCGAGCTCGACGAGCAGCACTCCCGGTAAGGACGTTGCGAGCGTGTTCATCTGGTCACGGGCCTCGGTCTCCGATGGTCGGCAGGGTAAAAGGTTTCACCGGAACAGCGCCAGCGCCAGCAGCACACCTGCTGCCAGGGCCAGCAAGGCCCCGAGTAGTAACCACGGCTTGCCACTCGGGGCGGGTGCTGACTTCTCGATGGGGATGCGTTGAGATTGGACGGGTTTCGGCGGCGGCGGTACGCCGAGGGTGGTCGCCGCGTGGATCGCACCAGAGGTGCCCGCGAGACCGCCGCTGGCCGGCACGATCTTCGGGCGCTGGGTGGTGGCGAGCACGTCCTCGTCGTCCTCGTCGGCTTCGTCGTCGGGTGCCCCTGGTGCCGATTGCCGGTGGGCAGCGACCGGGAGGGATAGACCGGCTCGGCGCCGACCCGCGCTGCACTCATGCCAGGGTTCGACAGCGACGACAGCTCGAGCCCTGCGACGGACTTCGTCGGCAGCTTCATCGAGCGCAGCCGTCGGATCACCGTGCGTACCGCGGCCAGCGACGGGCGTGCGGCCGGTTCTTTCGACAGCATCGAAGCGACGAGCTGCACCATCTCCTCGGGCAGGTCATGGACGAGCGATGCGATCGACGGAGGCGGCTCCTCGGCGTGGTACTGCAGCATCGTGAACGCATCGCCCGTCGTCGGGAATGGTCGCTCGCCGCTGAGGATCTCGAACATCACCACGCCGAGCGCGTAGACATCGGTGCGGTAGTCGACGGACTGCCCGCGCGCCTGCTCGGGCGACATGTACTCGGGTGTCCCGATCATCACCCCGGTCTTCGTGATGAAGGCGGCCTGGCCCATCTCGGGCATCAGCTTCGCGAGGCCGAAGTCGAGCAGCTTGATATCCGGCCAGCCATCGTCCTTGGCGATCAGATAGACGTTATCGGGCTTGAGGTCGCGGTGGACGAAGCCCTTGTCGTGCGCGGCGATCAGCGCAGACGTGATGCCGTCGATGACGTTCGCTGCCTCGCTCGGGTGCAGGTGCCCACGACGTAACCGTTGCCGGAGCGATTCTCCGACGAGCAGATCCATCAAGTGGAACGCGCGCCCGTCCGGGAGCGC
>JAYVLW010000335.1:0-3712 GCA_043759315.1 Myxococcales bacterium | reverse complement strand
GCCGGCGAGGCCGACCTGCTCGGTCTCCTCGGAGGCGCCGGCGCGGATCGTGATCGGCGCCTTGATCGTGACGTCCCCCTTCTGCGGCGTGCCGGTGATGCCCGCCGCCACCTTGAACTTCAGCTTCTGGCTGGTCTGCACGTCGAGCGCGGAGTCGTAGGCGATCAGCTCGACCACGACCTCGTCGCCCTTGAGCGTGGCGTCGGTGGCGAGCGGGAACTCGAGGTCCTTGACCTGGTTGGGCGCGAGCGGCGTGTCCTTGAGCGAGATCCGGCTCTTGTCGAGCACGATGCCGTCGCCCGTCGCGTTGCGCAGCATCACCTCGGCGTCGACCGTGGCGCCGGGGCCGGTGTTCTTGACCTGGACCTGCAGCTTGAACCGCTCGCCGCGCTGGACGAGGCCATCGCCGTTGCCCTCGTCGACGAGCTGGTACGCGTACGCGAACACGGGGCGCGGCGCCGCGGCGATGCGGAGCTCGGTCGGCGTGACGCGCGTGGTGGCGTTCTTCGCCTCACGGACGTCGAGGCCGAGCCGGTCGACGCGATCGAGCGCGTCCTTGGGCACCTGCATCTTCGCGGTGAACGTCTTGGTCTCGCCCGGGTTGACCTTGCCGATCGGCAGCTCGGAGTCCTCGAACACCTGATCGTCGGCGGTGATCCGCGGCAGCACGCGGTAGGCCGCGCTGGTGCCGGTGTTCCGCACGGTCGCGGTGACGCTGACCAGGTCGCCGGCCTTGAGGTTTCCGGCGGGCGTCGTGGTCAGCGAGATGTCGAGGTTCGCCGACGCGGCGCCCGCATCGGGGGCGGTCCAGTCGACGCCGATCACGCCGAGCGCGGCGACCAGCTTCTTCTCTTCCTCGCCGCGGACCTTCGCGACGAGCTTGCCCGCGCCGGCGACCAGCTTCGGCCGCGACGAGCTCTGCACGCTGGACGCGAGGTCCTTCGCGAACCGGATCTCGAAGTCCTCGACGATCTCGTCGTCGTCCGGCCCATCCTCGTCGTCGGGAGGCGCGACGGCGGGCTGCTCGCCCGCGGCCGGCTTCTTCTTCTCGACGATGAAGCCGACCTCGTACGCCGGCTTGTCGGTGTCCTTCGCGTAGGTCGAGACGAGGTGGGCGTCGAGGTCCTTCTCGCCGTACGTGCGCGTCGGCGCGAGCATGCGGACGAAGTCGCTCGGCGCGTCGTTCTTCTCGGGGATGTACATCCGCTGGAGCTGGATGTCGGGGACGATGCCGAGGTTCTGGATCGAGCGATCGCCGGGGGTGAGGTACTGCGCGATCGTGAGCTTCAGCTTGCTCTTGTCCTCGTTGTCATAGAGCTCCTGCACCGAGCCCTTGCCGAACGTGCGCGTGCCGACGATGGCAGCGCGGTCGAGGTTCTTGAGCGCGCCGGCGACGATCTCCGAGGCGGACGCCGAGCCACCGTTGACGAGCACGACGAGCGAGCTGTTGGTATCGCCGAACCCGCGCTCGGCGCGGCGCGCTTCACGGTCGCGGCCCGAGACGGTGGTGACCACGGTGCCGGTGTCGACGAACAGATCCGAGAGCTGCACGGCCTCCTCGAGCAGGCCGCCCGGGTTGTAGCGAAGGTCGAGGATCCACGAGGTGGCGCCCTTCGCGGACATCTCCTTCATCGCCTCGGCCACGTCCTGCGCGATGCCCTTCGAGAACTGCTTCACCTTCATGTAGCCGACGCCCTTGTCGAGCAGCTTGTGCTCGACCTGGGAGACGCGAATGATGTCGCGCACGAGATCGAAGCGGAGCAGGGCAGCCTCGCCCTTGCGCTCGACCCACAGCGTGACACCGGTCTTCGGGTCACCACGCATGCGATCGACCGCCTCGTTCGACGTGAGGTTCTCGGTCGGCTCGCTGTTGATCCGGACGATGTGATCGCCGGCCTTGATGCCCTTGCGCCACGCCGGCGTGTCCTTCATCGGCTTCACGACCGTCAGCTTCCGCTCGATCATGCGGATCACGATGCCGAGGCCGCCAAACTTGCCGGAGGTCGACACGTCCATGTCGCGCGCTTGCTCGGGGTCCATCAGGATCGAGTGCGGATCGAGCGTGGACAGCATGCCGTTGACCGCCGCGTACTCGACCTTCGCGAGGTCGCCGCCGGCGTTCATGTTCGTCTCGATGAAGCGGAACACCTTCTTCAGCTTGATCGTCATGCGCCACGGCGAGTCGACATCGCTGGTGTCGAACACCTCGCGCTTGTCGTTCACGGCGACGGTGATCTGGTTGCGCGCGGCATCGGGCTCGATCAGCACCTCGGGCACGTTGAACTGCACCGAATCGAGCGCGGCGTAGAGCATCTTCTTCGGATCGACGCGACCCGGATCGACGTAGCGATCCTTGATGCGCAGGAGCGTCTTGTTGAAGATCGCGAGCGCCGAGAGATCGTGACGTGGCCGCTGGGCCTGCCCCGGAGCCGCGCGGACCTCCTGCATGTCGAGATCGAGCGAGACGACGCCCTCGGGCGACTGTCGGATCACGGTGAGAACGAGTGCGAGAGCACCCGCGACCCCCACCAGGGCCAGGTTCAACCGGCTGCGCATCTCACGATTATAGGGGGCAAACCACGAGGCGCCATGTGGAGATGTGTGGTGCTTGCCTGCGACGAGTGCGACGCCCGGGCGGTACTTGCGAGTAGTGGCATGTAGTACAGTCGCGACGACTGATGGCGGAGCGCAGCAGCAAGCCTCCGGGCACGACGAAGCGGGCCTCGAAGAAGATCATCGACGTCGGCGAGGAGCCGGCCGAGAAAGATCCCGAGGACGTCGAAGAGGCCTCCTCCGACGAGGACGCCGAGCCCGAGGAGAAGGACGTCGAGATCGATCCCGATGTCGTCGAGGCCTCTGCGGAGATCTCCGAGACCGAGAACGTCGACGATCTCGAAGATCCGCCGGTCGCCAAGGTGTCCACGCGGGGCGGCTCGATCGCGCGGCGCGATCCGATGGCCGCGTACATGTCCGAGGTCCGCCGGTTCCCGCTGCTCACTCCCGAGGAGGAGAAGGGCCTCGCGACCCGGCTCGTCGAGCACGGCGACACCTCGGCCGCCCGCAAGCTGATCGAGGCGAACCTCCGGCTCGTCGTCAAGATTGCCTACGAATACCGGCGCGCGCATCGCAACCTTCTCGACCTCGTCCAGGAGGGCAACGTCGGGCTGATCCAGGCGGTCTCGAAGTTCGATCCATATCGCGGCGTCAAGCTATCGAGCTACGCGGCGTTCTGGATCCGCGCGTACATCCTGAAGTTCATCCTCAACAACTGGCGCCTCGTCAAGATCGGCACCACGCAGGCGCAGCGCAAGCTGTTCTTCAACCTGCGCAAGGAGCGCGAGAAGCTCGAGCAGCTCGGCTTCCAGCCGACGACGGCGTTGCTCGCCGAGAAGCTCGATGTTCACGAGCGCGAGGTCATCGAGATGGAGCGCCGGCTCGCGGCACCCGAGGCGTCCCTCGATGCGCCTCTCGGCGCGGGCGACGACGGCGGCGAGCGCACGCGCCTCGATTACATCCCGAGCGATGCAGAGCGCCCGGATCGCCAGGTCGCGCAGAGCCAGTTCGCGCAGCTCCTCCGCAGCAAGCTCGAGACCTTCGCCTCCACGCTCGAGGGCCGCGAGCAGACGATCTTCCGCGATCGCTGGCTGACCGAGGATCCGCTGACGCTGCAGGAGATCGGCGACCGCTACAACGTCAGCCGCGAGCGAGCACG
>JAYVLW010000334.1:0-2545 GCA_043759315.1 Myxococcales bacterium | reverse complement strand
CACTTTGAAGCGCCGACGATGGCTGGTCAGCTGGGTCTCGTCGACCTCGACTCCTTCAAGTTCACCCTCCCGGCCGACGCCACCGTGTACGTCACGATGGCGGGCGCTGGTCTCGAGGCACTGAAGGGCAACCTTCGTGTGTACAGCAGCATGGACGGCACGACCTTCGACCAAAACGAGGCGTTCGGCGAGTTGCATGCTGGCCACACGGCGACGCAGATCCGGCTCACAGCTGGCGTCTACGAGTTCGACGCGGTGTTCCTCAAGGATGCCGCGGTCACCGCCGACATTTCGTACAAGATCAAGATCGTCACCGAGACGCTGTCCGCACGGTGCGCGACATTGACCACCGGAGGCTTCGTCGAAGCATCGGACGGCGCCGGCTTTGGAAACGACATGATCAAGTGGAAGTACGGCACCGGCGGCGGGATCGCGTTGACCCAAACCGTGGCCGACGCCCCAGAGAACACCGCGATCGTCACCGCTCCAGCCATGAGCTATCGCATCACCGGCAACTCGGCGAACATCACGACTGCCGAGCCGGTCACGGATGACTACAAGGACCACGACACGTTCGAGTTCAAGACGGACGCGACCACCAACGAGATCACGATCCGCCTCACGTCCCCCACCCCGACGGCCGATATCGACATCGCGATGGGTCCGAAGCCGGACGTCGGCACCACGGACGTCAACCTGATGGACATCGCCAACAACATCGGCGTCGGTCCGACCGAGATGGTGTTGACCACGGCGGTCGAGCCGAGCACGACCTACTGGTTCTGGGTCGCTGGCTACAAGGACCATCCGCCCGGCATGACACCCTCGACAGCCGCGACCTACGACGCGACGATGTGCGCGAAGGCCGCGACGCCCTGAACCAGCGCAGCTGATTCGATTGCGGGCCTCGGTGAGTGATCACCGGGGCCTTCGTCGTTTATACCCGCGTCATGCTCAAGCGAACTGGCAGTGCAGTGTGGCGCGGCACCGGCCCCAAGGGCACGGGCGAGATCTCGACCCTCTCGGGCGCGCTCAAGGATCAACCCTACGGCTTCACCACGCGGTTCGCGTCGGAGGACGGCAAGGCGGGCACCAACCCCGAGGAGCTGATCGCCGCGGCGCACGCGAGCTGCTTCACGATGGCGACCAGCTTCCAGATCACGAACGCGGGCAAGGAGCCGACGAAGCTCGAGACCACCGCGACCGTGTCGATGGAGAAGCAGGACATCGGCTGGACGATCGTCGCGATCCACCTCGAGCTCACGGGCGAGGTCCCCGGCATCACCGCCGCCGAGTTCCAGACGTTCGCGGAGAACGCGAAGAAGGGCTGCCCGATCTCGCGTGCCCTCGCCGCGGTGCCGTCGATCACGATGACCGCGACCCTGCGCTAACTTCGCTGCGATCATCGAGGGGTTACGCGATTCTAGAAGAACCGTAGCAACCGCAGGTGTCACCGGCCGACATGCGCCTCCAGGAACAGCAGTCCGTACCTGGAGGCCCATGACGATCGATCTCACCAAGCGCCCCGAGCACTGCACGACCCGCTCCCCGCGGTCGATCTACGCCGACCTCGATCCCGATCGCGGCGCGCGACCCCGACCGACCGGAGCAGGGCCGCAAGGATTGCGGCTGGTGCCGGCAGTCGAGGCAACGCCTCCCGCACGCACCTCAACCCCGCCAGTCGCGAGCAACGTCGTCGCAGCACTGGTTGAAGCGACGTGCGTTGCGACGGAGCCGGACGCCGAGCCACATCCCGCGGCGTCGGCACTCGACACGTACGATCAGAACATCCTCGCGGTCCTCGACGGCCCAGCTGCGGCCGGGGAGTCCGCGGACGCGCTGTATCGCCGCAAGGAGCACGAGCTCGGGGCCCTGTTCGCGACGCTGCCCGCCTCCGACGCCGTCGCGCTCGCAAAGCGGCTGTCCACGGTCGAGCCCGGCGACGTACTGAGCGCACGGTTCTCGCGTCTCGTCGCCGAACGGCGGCAGCGGCTGATCGACTTTCTGGGCGACGCGAAGCGCCGTGAGGCGATCGAGAAGGCGCGGCAGCCGCGCGGCGCTTCCGTGAAGGGATCAACGCCATGACCTCCCACGCGAACGGCAAGCAGGCCAACCTCGTGGTCCTCGACGGTTCGTCGTCGAGGCACCCTCCCCGCGCGCCCTACGTGCTCGAGGCCGAGCTAGTGCATGACCAGCTCGATGCCATCCGTCGTCGACTGCGCGTCGCCGGGGAGCACGTCGTCGCGTCGGCCGTCGACCCGCGCGCCGCGTTGCGATGGCCGTCGGACCTGATCGCCGCCGAGGCGTGTATCGAGGCGAGGATCCAGGCGACCTACACGACGGACTGTGACCTGCTCATGGTGCGCCTCCGCGATCGGTTCGGCCTCACCCCGACCGAGGAGCGCGTGCTGTGGCTGCTGATCGCCCACGAGCTGTGCCCGACGGCGCGCCAGATGATCCGCGGCCTCGCCACCGAGCAGGTCTCCGATCCAACGACCGATACGATCCGGCGCAGCGTCTACGCGCACGACCTCGGCGGTCACGT
>JAYVLW010000333.1:0-21649 GCA_043759315.1 Myxococcales bacterium | reverse complement strand
CCGTTGCTCTCGAGGATGTCGGAGACGACGCGGATCGTGTACGGGAAGTCCTCGTAGATCGGGACGATCGCCTCGACCGAGCGCTCGGCGAGGAAGCCGTGACCGACCTCGCGACGCGACTGGCCGCGGAGCATCTTCACTTCGCCCGTCGAGAACGGCGGGAAGTTGTAGTCCATGTAGAAGGTCTTCTTCCTGTCGCCGAGAAGCGTGTCGAGCTTCTTCTCGTCGTACTTGGTGCCGAGCGTGACGGCGACGAGCGCCTGGGTCTCGCCACGGGTGAACAGCGCCGAGCCGTGCGCGCGGGGGAGCACGCCGGTCTCCACGCTGATCGCGCGGATCTCGTCGGGCTTGCGGCCGTCGATGCGGGTGCGCGTGGCGATCGTGTGACCGCGGGCCCACTTCTTCTGGAGCTTCGCGAACGCGGCGTCGACATCCTTCGACTTGCCGGCCCACGGCTGACCTTCGGCGGTCAACGCGGTCCGCGTGTCGACGTGAAGAGCGCCGATGCCCTCGCGGCGCGCCTTCTTGTCCTTGATCAGCGAGACCTCCTTGAGGCGATCCCACGCGGACTCCTTGACCTTCGCGGCCAGCGTCTCGTCCGGCACGGGCGGCGTGAACGGGCGCTTCTCCTTGCCGTTCGAGGCGCGGAGGCGCTCCTGCAGCTCGATCAGCGGCTGCACGGCCTGATGCGCGAACAGGAGCGCATCGATGATCGTGTCCTCCTGCAGCTCGTGCATCTCACCTTCGACCATCATGATCGCGTCCTTCGACGCCGCCACGATGATGTCCATGTCGCTCTTCTCGCGCTCGGCGAACGTGGGGTTCGGGATGAACTGGCCGTCGATGCGGCCGATGCGAATTCCCGCGAGGGGGCCGGCCCACACGAGGTCCGAGAGGTGCACGGCGCACGACGCGGCGGTCATCGCGAGGACGTCGGTGGGGTTCACCTTGTCGAACGAGATCACGCTGGCGATGATCTGCGTGTCGATGAACCAGCCCTTCGGGAACAGTGGACGGATCGGACGATCCATCAAGCGGCAGACGAGGATCTCCTCGTTGGTGGTGCGACCCTCGCGGCGGAAGAAACTGCCCGGGACCTTGCCCGCCGAGTAGAACTTCTCCTGGTACTCGCAGGTCAGCGGCATGAAGTCGATGTCGCGGGGCTGCGCGGAGCCCTGCGCGGTGACCAGCACCATCGAGTCGCCGCAGCGGATGATGACCGAGCCGGAGGCCTGCTTGGCCCACTTACCGGTCTCGATCGTGATTTCCTTGCCGCCGACAACGGCGGTGTCTCGAACAAAAGCCATACGTGTCTCCTGAGATGAGCGAGTCACGCCGCCCTGGGCTCATCGGAGGCTCGTGGCCTGGTCCCTCAGTCCAACCGCTCGACACCACCTGGGTCGAGCGCCTCGACGGAACGATCAAACCGGACCGATTCTCTTCTGCGCTTGCTGCGACGCTACGTGACAGTTCTATCTACGTTGTTTCGTGGCTCTTATGGCACAGCCACGGGTGAAAACCAACTCCCGTCGCCGACAGGCTTCCCACGCAATCACAGGCAGTTACGTGATTATTCTGGGGATCGTGCGACCACCGGGGCAGCGGCTCCGTCCGGACCGTCATGAAGCGCGCATTCGCCATCTTCGGTCTCGTCGGTCTCGTCGGCTGCTTCCTCCCGATCGCGGCAGGGTTCTCCCTGTTCGACGCGCGTGTGTTCGACGCCCTCGGGGTCTACACGATGATGGCCGCGTTCGCGGTGCCGATGTTCCTCGGCCTCGCGACCAAGCTCCCCGCCGCCGCCAAGGCCGGCGCCGTGGGCTGCTTCGCGTACCTCGTGTTCTACAAGATGGGCTTCGACGTGTTCGACCTGGTCATCCATGGCTCGATCGGCGGCAAGGCGATGGGCGTCGCCGCGGTCGGCGGCCTCCTCACCTCGCTCGGCTCGTTCGCCGAGACCGAGTGATGCTCGGGCGCCTGTTCGGCAAGCTCCTCGGCTCGCCGCAGCGCTCCACCACCGACTATCGCCGGCTCGTTCGCGAACGCGAAGCTCTCGCGGCACAGGCGCCGGGCGGTTCGCGCGCGCGTCCGATCGATGTCGGCACCGCGTCAGTGATCGAGGTGCGCGCGAACCAGACGCCGTGCCCGCAGTGCGCGGGCGAGCTCCGCGTGAGAACGCACGAAGCGCCGGCGCCAAAACTGCGACGGATCGACGTCCAGTGCCGGCAGTGCTGCGTCGCTCGGTCTCTGTGGTTCCGCCTCGTGCCTGCGGAGAATTGACGCCGGCGCGAGCTCTCCCGCGCGACCAGCCTCGGCACGGCGTCAGGGCGTCGCCGAACCCGAGCCGGCCTGCTGCTGCCGCATGTCGGTGCGTTGCTTGTCGAGCGACGCACGCTCCTCGGCGGTGATGTTGCCGCAGTCGAGGGTCAGATCGCCTTTGTACGTGTTGGGCCCGTCGTGGCAGTCGAAAGTCAGCGTGCCGCGCCAGTACGACGTGCCGTCGTTGCGCAGCCCACCACCCCAGCTGCGGTCGAGCTTCGTGCAGTCGAGTACGGCACCCGGAGCGAAGCCCTCGGGGTCGTCGCCGTTCCACCACAGCTGCTTGTTGGTGAACCGCAGCGCGCCGCTCGGCGTCTCCATCACCACGTAGGTGCCAGTGGCGTCGTGGTCAGGCCGACACTTCGTGACGCTGACCGCGGCGCCCTTCACGGAGAAGGTACCGGTGACCTCTTTCGACGCGGTCGTGCGCTTGCCGCAGGCGGCGAACAGCACGACCAGCGCGACCCCGCGCGCGAGCGCGAGATGACCGCGCACTAGCGGCGGAGGCCGAGGGTCTCGATCAGCGTCTTGTAGCGAGCGAGATCGGTGCGCTTCAGGTAGTCGAGGAGCGCGCGGCGCTGACCGACCATGAGCAGGAGACCACGGCGGCTGTGGTGGTCCTTCGCGTTGTTCTTCAGGTGCTCCGTGAGGTGGGTGACGCGCTCGGTGAGCAGGGCGACCTGAACCTCGGGCGAACCGGTGTCGCCCTCGTGCTTCTGGAACTTCTTGACGACTTCGGACTTCAGATGGGTCGAGAGAGACATGCAGCTACTCCAGTCGCCAGCGGCCGCGTCCGTCGTGGACCCGAGCCGTGGTCGAGCCGGAGATTGGGGGAAACCGAGGCGTTGGTCAAGCGCTGGTGACGGGGTGGAACACCCGGTCGTAGACAACGTGGCCGTCCTCGGCGTGGACGATCGCGAGCAGTGAGCCGGCCGGGTCAAGCATCTGGAACTGCGTCAGATTTTCAGCGCCGAGCTGGGCAAGCGTGAACTGAACGCCATTGCGAGCATGGCGCTCCTTGTCGACCGGGATGGTGATCATCGGGAGGTCGGTCGCCGCGGTGAGCGGGACCAGCATGGCGTGCTCGACCTGTTCGAGCGTGGTGGCTTGCGCGAGCGTGAACCGGCCGCTGCGTGTTCGGCGGAGCGCGGTGAGGTGAGCACCGGCGCCGACGTCGGAGCCGAGATCGGCGACGAGGCTGCGGACGTACGTACCCTTGCTGCACGCGATCTCGAGCGTGAACCGCGGCGGGGCGAACGCGGTGAGCTCGAGCCGGTCGATCCGGATCTTGCGCGGCGCGCGCTCCACTTCCTCCCCTGCCCGCGCGAGACGGTACAGGCGCACGCCGTCCTGCTTGATCGCCGAGTACATCGGCGGCACCTGATCCTGCTCGCCCATGCGCGCCGCGATCGCCGCGAGCAGCCCCTCGCGCGTCACCGGGACATCGCGCCGCTGGGTCACCACGCCCGTACGATCGAGGGTGTCGGTCTCGACGCCGAGGTGCCCTTCGGCGACGTATGCCTTGTCATCGGCGAGCAGATACGACGCGATCTTCGTCGCCTCGCCGAGGCAAACGGCGAGCACGCCGGTGGCCATCGGATCGAGCGTGCCGCCGTGGCCCGCGCGCTTGACGCGAAGGACATGCTTCACCCGATCCACGGCGAGCGCCGAGGACAACCCCTCGGGCTTGTCGAGAACGAGGACCCCGTGCATCAGGGTGGCTGGTTGATCCAGTTGGTCAGCGCCGTCTGCCCCGCCGGATCCACGATCTCGGTCCCGATCTCTGGCATTCGAGGCGGCGAGGTGGTCGCGGTGGTCCGCGTGATGATCACCGAGCCCGCGGGATCCATCGGCTTCACGATCGGGCCGGTGAGTCCCCCGACCGTGCCGTTGACGTTGCGGGTGGTGATCCGCGCTGGCATCTCCGCGACCGAGCTGAGCTTCGTGACGTCCATGCGGAGCTCGAGCGTGGTGGTACTGAAGATCGCCGACGTCGGGTTGTGGCAGCCGCCGCAGTTCGCGTGCATGTAGCCGTACGCCGCCTGATCGATGGCCGTGCCGGGCAAGACGTAGTGTGGCGCTCCGACGGAACCCGCGGCGGGTGGGTTCGCTGTCAGCGCGCCCGCGGCGACGAGATCGTCGAGGTCCAGCTCGCCTGCCTGTCCCTGGAAGTCGAGCGACAGCGCCTGGAAGCCGAGTACGCGCCCCGGGGTGTTCTCGTGACAGCGGCGGCACTGCTGGCGCGACGGGATGTCGTGACCGGTGCCGTTCGCGTTCATCATCCCGGCCGGCGTCGCCTCGGTGGTCGCGTCCTGCGCGGCGTTCCACGCATAGCTCGCGAAGAACCAGGAGCCCGGCGTCGCGTCGTCGGCGAGGAGCTTCAGCATGAACCGCGTCTCGACACGCACGTTGTCGCGCGTGAACTCCTTCCACACCTTCGTACCGACCGGGAACTTCCAGAAGTTCGGATTCGTGGTGTCGATCTGCGCGCCGGTTGGCAGCCCGATCCAGCGCTTCTTCGTCGCGAAGTCGGACCACAGCGTGTACTGCGGTGCGTACGGCTTCGCCATCGGCGAGATCTGCGTGCAGGCCGCGTTCATGCACAGGCCGGTGTCGGCGAGGGTCAGCGGATGGTTCGGATCGCCGTCGACCGGCGTGTCATTGACGACGTTGTCGGGCGGCGGTCCGTCGATCGGTGCGTTGCCGTCGTCGCCGCATGCACCGCTGGTGAGGAGGAGGATCGCGAGACCGGCGAGAAGACTACGCCCCATGGGGATCCACTCTACCCCAAGCGCACTTGCTCGACGGCCCTCTCGCTGGCGGATCACTCGCCCGACGGTGGCGGCGTGGGGTCGATCACGGGTCGGCTCTGGCGATTGAACGATTGCTCGAGCGCACGCACGACCTCGTGCTTCACGTAGGACAGCGACTCGGTCATGTGGCAGCCACCCGCGCCGGGATGGCCCCCGCCGCCGAGCGTCATGCAGACCTTCCCGACGTCGACCTTGTCACTGCGCGACCGCATCGACACGCGCACGCCGCCGCCCTTCGCGGTGGTCAGCAGCACCCCGACCTGCACGCCCTCGACGTTGCGGCCCCAGTTGACCATGCCCTCGATGTCCTCCCACGACGCCCGCGCACCTTCGACCATGTCGGTGGTGACCGAGAGCACGCCGACACGTCCCGCACAGTGCAGCTCGAGCGTGGACAGCACCGCACCCAGGAGGCGGAGCTTGCCGGGGCTCGGCCGCTCCTCGAGACTTGCCGCGATGGTCGACGGCACCACCCCGTTCTGGACCAGCACCGAGCCACAGCGCAGCGCCTCGGCATTCGTGTTCGCGTGGCGGAACCCGCCGGTATCGCTGATCAGCGACACGTAGAGCGGCACCGCGGCCTCGGCCGTGATCGGCCAGCCCTCACGCTCGGCGATCCGGACGACGAGCACACCGACCGCGGCGGCCGATGGATCCCACACGGCGATGTCGCCGAAAGGACGACCGCTCGCGTGGTGATCGAGGGTGATCAACGTGCCGCACACCTCGGGCGGCGGCAGGGTATCGCCAAGCAACGTGACGTCCGCGCAGTCGACGACGATCGTGCAGTCGAACCGCTCGTCGAACGAGATCGTGCTGACCGTGGTGTGCGCGAGCGGCAGCCACTTGTAGCGGCGCGCGATCGGATCGACCGAGTAGATCACCGCGGTCTTCCCCAGCGCGCGGAGCATCGACGCGAGGCCGCACATCGATCCAGTCCCATCGCCATCCGGCCTGCGGTGGCTGGTGAGGAGGATCCGCTCCGCCTTGCGCAGCACGTCGCACGCCTTCGCGAGGGTCTCCTCGATCTGCACCGGCACCGTCATCGACGGCTCCGTCGTGCGGCGCGGGTGATGATCCGTCACTTGCCGTCCTTGGGATCGCGACCGGCGGCGCGCGCCCGCTCCTCGTCCTCCTTGACGATCGCGTGGAGCTTCGCGCTCATGTCGATCGAGACGTCGAGCATGAACCGCAGCTCGGGGGCGTGCTGGAGGTTGAGCTCGCGGCCGATCGGGCCGCGCAGGAACCCAGCGGCCTTCGCGAGCCCCTTGACCACTCCGTCGGCCATCGCGTCATCACCGACGACGGAGATGTAGACATTCGCCACGGCGAGGTCGACGTTGAGCTCGACCTTGCTGACGGTGACGAGCGTCGCGGACCGCACGCGCGGATCCTTGACGTCGTTCGTGATCGCCGCCTGCAGCGCCTCCTTGAGCGCGTGCTCGACCCGGGCCTTGCGTTGCGCGCTGGCGCTCATGGCTTCAGCTCCTCTTGCCACTCGTCGGGCACCCAGTTGTCCTGTCCCATCGCCTTGTCGCCGGATCCGGTGCGGTCGTCGACCGTCGGCAGCTCCACGGCCTCGCCGCCCTCGAACCGCGTCACGCTGCGCTCGATCGATGCGATCTCCGCACCGCCCGCCGCCACCGCGACACGCACCACGGCCTCGAGCAGCTCGAGCGCCTTCGCGCGCTCGCCCGAGACCACGGCACAACCGAGCTCGGCCCGCTGCCACACATCCTGATCGCCAACTTCGTTGACGATCACCCCGACCCGCTCGCGGACCCGGTCCTTGATCCGGCGCAGGACCATTCGCTTTTCCTTCAGCGAATGACTGTCGCCGATCACGACCCCGAGCCGTGCGATGCCAACAAACATGGCTTACAGCTGGGCAGCTTCCTCGATGACCTCGTAGGCCTCGATGACGTCGCCGACCTTGACCTCGTTCCAACCCGCGACCATGACACCGCACTCGAAGCCGTTGCCGACCTCGCTGACGTCGTCCTTGAAGCGCCGCAGGCTGCCGATCTTGCCCTCGTAGACCTGAACGGCCTCGCGGATGATCCGCAGGTGCGCCTTCCGGTTGATCTTGCCGTTGGTCACCATGCAGCCGGCGACCACGCCCATCTTCGGGATCGCGAACGTCTCGCGAACCGACAGCTGACCGATCGGGACCTCGCGCTTGATCGGCGCGAGCAGGCCGGCCATCGCCGACTTCACGTCGTCGAGGGCGTCGTAGATGATGTCGTAGAGCCGGATCTCCACCTCTTCCTGCTCGGCGAGCTTGCTGCTCTTGCCGGCCGGGCGGACGTGGAAGCCGACGATGATCGCGCCGCCTGCCTTCGCGAGGTTGACGTCGCTCTCCGTGATGCCGCCGACGCCGGCGGAGATCACGACCACGCGGACCTTCTCCGTGGACTGCTTGATGAGCGATGCCTTGAGCGCCTCGGCGGAGCCCTGCACATCGGCCTTGAGCACGATCTTCAGCTCCTTGATGGCATCGACGGAGTTGCGCTCCATCATGCCCTCGAGGCTGATCCGCGACTTGGATGCCAGCTCGCGCTTGCGGAACGCCTGCACGCGGTGCTCGACGACCTGCTTCGCGACCTTGTCGTCCTCGGCGCCGTTGACCAGATCACCGGCCTCGGGAACACCGTCGAGACCGAGGACCTCGATCGGCGTCGACGGACCCGCGATCTCGAGCGGCTGACCGCGATCATCGAGCATCGCGCGGACCTTGCCGAACACGCGACCCGCGACGAGCATGTCGCCCGTGCGCAGCGTGCCTTCCTGGATCAGGATGGTCGCCATCGGGCCGCGGTTCCGATCGAGACGAGCCTCGATCACAAGACCGGCGGCCGGCTTGGCCGGGTTCGCCTTGAGCTCGAGCACTTCCGCGGAGACCGCGATCGACTCGAGCAGCTTGTCGATGCCCTCGCCCTTCAGCGCGGAGACGTTCACGTAGATCGTGTCACCACCCCACTCCTCGGGAATCAGGCCATGGTCAGCGAGCTGCTGACGCACGCGATCCGGCGCGGCGTCGGGCATGTCGATCTTGTTGACCGCGACGATGATCGTGACCTTCGCATCCTTCGCGTGCGACAGGGCCTCGAGGGTCTGCGGCATGACGCCGTCGTTCGCCGCGACGACGAGCACGACGATGTCGGTCGCCTGAGCGCCGCGAGCGCGCATCTCGGTGAACGCTTCGTGGCCCGGGGTATCGAGGAACACGATGTCGCCGCCGTTCGGCGCCTTCACCTTGTACGCCGCGACGTGCTGCGTGATGCCACCGGCCTCGCCGGCAGCGACGCGCGCCTTGCGGATCGAGTCGAGCAGCGTGGTCTTGCCGTGGTCGACGTGCCCCATCACCGTGACGACCGGCGAGCGGGTGACCATCTCACCAGCCTCGTCGACCCTCTGGGAGAAGATGTCATCTTCCTTGAAGGCGACGTTCTGCACCTCGTACGCGAACTCGGACGCGAGGAGCTGAGCGGTGTCGAAGTCGATGGCGGCGTTGATGTTGACGCCGGTCATGCCCATGCCCCACAGCTTCTTCAGCACCTCGGGAGACTTCACGCCCATGCCGCGCGCCAGGTCGGCGACGGTGATCGTGTCCTCGATGCGGATGACGCGCTTGTGCTCGGCGGGCGTGGTGATCGTCGTCTGCTTGCCCTTCTTGCCGAGGGGCAGCTTCTTGCGACCGAAGTCATTGCCGGGACCGGGGCGACCACCGGGGCCACCACCGGGACGACCGCCGCGCTGCTGCTGCTGCGCGAACCGGCCGCGGATCGGGTTGGCGGGCGCCGCGCCCGGAGCCGGACGACCGACGACCGGCGTGCGCTCGGTGATCTTGATGCGCGGCGGAAGCGCGATGACGCTACCGACGGCCGGACGCGACGGATCGCGCGTGGCCACCGGAGCCTGCTCGCCACCGTCGTCGCTCGGCGTTGGGGGCGGCTCGATCTGCGCCGTGTCCGGACGCGGACGGCGCATGTCCTGAACGACCGTGCGCTGGCGAGCCTTCTGGAGCTCGGCCTCGAAGCGCTGGCGCGCATCGCCCGGCTCTTCGACGGGGCGTGGCGCAGCCTCGGCGGCCGGCGACGTGGACTGCGGGTTGACGATCCGCGGCGGCAGCTGCGTCGAGGGCGGTGGCGGCGGCGCGACCGGAGCCGAACGCGCGTGCGTCTGGGTCTGGCCGTTGTCGCCGTTACTGCCGCGCGCGACGATCTGCGGACCGGTGAGGATCACGCGCGAACGCGGTCGCTCCGCCGGCGGGGCCTCGCTCGGCGCAGGGGCCGGCGCTGCATCGGACGACGCGGACGCGGATGCGCCAGCGTTGGACGAAGCGAACATCTGAGGAGCTGGACGCTCGGGCGCCCGCTCGACGACAGGCGGCGGCGGAGGTGGCGTCGGTGCGGGCTCGGGGCGCGCCTGGGCGACCGGAGCGACAGGCTTCGGCGGCGGCGGCGCTTCGTCGACAACGCGCGGCGCGACCGGAGCCGGCGTCGGCGTGATCGTGCGGGCGACAACCGGCGCGGGAGTCTCGAGCGGACGGGGCTCGATCGCTCGAGCGGGACGAGCTTCGACGACCGGCGGCGGCGGCGGCGCGACGGGAGCAGCGGGCTCCTCGGCGACGACACGACGTCGGACCACGGGCGCCTGCACGGGCGGGGCAGCAGCGGCCGGCGCAACGGGCGCGCGCTCGACGGAGCGCTCTTCGGATGCAGCCGCCTTGTCTCCACTCGAACGGCGGCGGAGCACCGTGCCGGTCGACAGGACCTTCGTCTGTTGAGGAGCGGCCACCGTCTGCTTCTCTTTCTCGAGGGAACGCTTGATGCGTGCAACGTCGTCGGCGTCGAGGGAGGACATGTGGTTGTTCACCTCGAGACCGAGCGCTCTGATCTTCGCGATGAGGTCCTTGTTCGGGATCCCCACCTCTTTCGCAATCTCGTAAACGCGCATCTATTCTCGTTCGTCCTCTCTGCTGAACACCGGGGGGGATTTCTACATGGTCCCAGTGCCCAAGGCCAGCGTCGTTTTGCTCGGTCGATCGTCCGAAGTACTCGAATTGTCGTCGCGTGGTGACATCTGCGCGACCAACCGCTGAACGTCGTTCGGGGCTACCGACCGACGTAGGCTCTTGGCCAGCCCAGGCACCGTCACGCAGCTCGGGCGGGGGTGGACGTAGGCGCCACGCCCGGGGAGTCTCCGCTTCGCATCGATCACGAGGCGCGATCCCTCTACCACCACCCGAACGAGCTGGGCCTGGTCGGTGACGACCCGGCAGCCCGTGCAGGTGCGCTGGGGACGGGAGCTCAGGACGAGACCTCCGAGAGCCAGCTGATCGCGCGCTGCCGGAGCCGCGCGAGATCTCCCATGTCGATCCCGGTCGTGGTCGCGATCGACTCGATCGGCGTCTTGATGAGGTCCTCCGGCGAGTGGATGTTGGCGGTGGCGAGCACCGTCAGCACGTCCTCGTCGACGCCATCGAGCTCCATGAGCTGCTGGCCGCCGGACAAGCTCGACCGCCGCTCGGACTCCTTGCGCGCGTCGTCGCGGCGACGACCGCCGGAGGCGATGTAGCCCTGCGCGGACAGGATCACCCGACGCGCACCTTCCGCGCCGCCGATGCCGGGCACGCCGGCGATCTCCTCGACCGCCGCGCGCGACAGCTCGTTGACGGAGCGCCACCCGAGCTTGAACAGGCTCTCCGCGACGCTCTGCTCGAAGCCCTCGGCCGCGACCGCCGCGCCGATCTGCTCCTTCGCACGCCGCTCGAGCTCGTAGATCTTCGACTCCGAGTGGATGTCGATGCGCCAGCCGGTGAGCTGGGAAGCGAGCCGGACGTTCTGGCCCTTCTTGCCGATCGCGAGCGAGAGCTTGTCGTCGGGGACGATCAGCTCCATGCGGTGACCCTCGGCGTCGATGATGACGCGAGAGACCTCCGCGGGGGCGATGGCGTTGCACACGAAGCGGGCCGGGTCGTCGTCGTACGGGACGATGTCGATCTTCTCGCCGCGCAGCTCCTGCACGACGGCCTGTACGCGCGAACCCTTCATACCGACGCACGCACCCACGGGATCGACGTCGCGATCGCGCGACGACACGGCGATCTTCGCGCGCGCACCGGGCTCGCGCGCCGACGACTCGATGCGGACGATCTTCTCGTAGATCTCCGGGACCTCCTGCTCGAACAGCTTCTCGAGCAGCCCCTTGTGCGTGCGCGACAGGATGACCTGCGGGCCGCGTGCGTTGCGATCGATGTCGAGGCAGTACGCCTTGATCGTGTCACCCACGCGGTAGCTCTCGCGGGGCACCTGCTCGCGCATCGGCAGCACGGCCTCGGCCTTGCCGATATCGACGACCAGCGCGCCGCGCTCGAAGCGACGGACGACGCCGGAGATGATCTCGCCCTTGCGGTCCTTGAACTCGTTGTAGACGTTGTCGCGCTCGGCCTCGCGGACGCGCTGGTAGATGACCTGCTTCGCCGTCTGCGCGGCGATGCGGCCGAACTTCTTGCTCGCGTTCTTGAGGTCGATCAGGTTGCCGAACTTCTCGTCCTGCTCCTTCGCGCGGTCATCGTCCTCGGCGCGGTAGAACACCTGGAACAGGAGCTCGTCGCCGAGATCCGCCTCGAGGCCCGCCTTCTGGGCTTCGCTGACGGTGATCTCGCGACCTTCGATCGCGTCATCTTCCTCGACCACGTTGACGATCAGGAACAGATCGACCGAACCGGTCTCGGCGTTGAACTTCGCCTCCATCTCGCGGTTCATCCCGAACGTCCGCTTCGCGGCCGTGAGGATCGCCTGCTCGAGCGCGTTGATGAGCACGCTCTTGTCGATGTTCTTGTCCCGGCCGACCTGCTCGAGGACCATGTCGAGTTTGGCTTCCATGACTATTCCTGTTCCTTCGTCTGCTGCTGCTTGTTCTTCTTGGGCTTCGCGGAGGGGCGATGCCCAGGCTTCATTGGCTTGTTCCCGCCGCGGCCTTGGCCGCGGGAAGATGCTGGACCCACGCCGCTCTTCCCCGCCATCACCGCGTCCCAGTCCGGCACGAGCTTCGCGGTCTCGATATCCTCGAGCGGGATCGAGAACGTCTGCCCGTCGCAGTCGATGACGACCGTCTTGTTGTCGTCGGTCATCGCCTTCAGCGTGCCGCGGAAGTTGTTGCGGGGGCCGCTCGGGGTCGGCAGGCCGATCGCGAGGTGGATCTTGGCCTCGGCACCGATGAAGTGCGCGTAGTGCTCCGGAGTGCGGAGCGCGCGATCGATGCCGGGCGATCCGACCTCGAGGCTGTACGCCTGCTTGATCGGGTCATCGACGTCGAGCACCGCGGACAGCTCGCGCGACAGCGCCTCGCAATCCGACAGATCGACGCGATCCTCGGGAACCTGCGTGATATCGCCGTGTTCGGATAGCCGAGTATCGATGGAGATGCGGAGCGTCCAGCCGCCTTGCTCGAGCAAGAAGCGCAGCTCCACGAGGTCGAAGCCGGATGCGTTGCACACCGGCTCGACGATCGAGATCAACTTGTTCTGGAGGGCCTTCGAGGACATAAAAAAAGGTGGCCGACTGGCCACCCCACCGCAAAGCGATAAAGCTGGCCGTTGGGTACCACTGCGCACGGACGAGGGCAAGAGGCTTGTGGGGACCCCGTGGTACGTAACCACGCATGAGCGTTCATTCGCCGAGCTTGCGAGGCGCTAATTGGGAGCTCCGGGTCGGCGCCGTCCAGATGCGGTCCACCGACGATCTCGCCGCCAACCTCGCCACCTGCCGCGCGCTGACCGCACGCGCCGCCGCCGAGGGGGCGAAGCTCGTCGTCCTTCCCGAGTGCTTCTCCTTCCTTGGCCGCGGCGAGGGCGACAAGCTGAGCATCGCCGAGCCCACCGACGGGGATGGCCCGATCATGACGACGCTGCGCGAGCTCGCCACCCAGCATGGCGTGTGGATGGTGGGCGGCGGGACTCCGGAGCGCATCCCCGACGATCCGAAGCGCACGTACAACACGGCGGTCGTGCTCGATCCACGCGGCGCCCTCGCCGCCCGCTATCGCAAGATCCATCTGTTCGATGTCGATATCCCGGGCGGCGCCACCCTGCGCGAGTCCGATGCCACCGCCGCCGGTGACGAGCTCGTCGTCGTGCCGATCGAGGGCGCGACCGTCGGGATGTCGATCTGCTACGACGTTCGGTTCCCCGAGCTCTATCGCTGTCTGGTCAAGGATCGCGGCGCCGACGTGCTGCTCGTCCCCGCGGCGTTCACCGCGCACACCGGTGCGGCGCACTGGAACCTCTTGCTGCGCGCGCGCGCCGTCGAGGACCAGTCGTGGGTCGTCGCCGCGGCGCAGTGGGGCAAGCACAACGAGAGGCGCGAGAGCTACGGCCACACGTTGATCTCCGATCCGTGGGGCACGATCGTCGGTGAGCTCGCCGCCGGCGATGGGGTCGTGATGCACACGCTCGATGGCGCGACCGTCGCGAAGCGGCGCAGCCAGCTGCCTTCGCTGCGACACGCCGTGCTCTGGAAGCCCTAGCGACGATTCCGAGTCTGACTTCACCGACGAGGAACCGAACATGAGCGACCCACCAGCTTGTCCAATTTGCCAAGCTCCGTGGAGCCATCAAAGGATGAGTGTCGATTTGCCCGTGATGTTCATGGGGCAAGACGAGTCGAAGACGAAGCGCTTCGTTCGAGTGCCCTGGGCGCTGCCAAACTTCGTGTGCAATGGCTGCGGGCACAAGTGGGAGAAGCCCAAGGACGTCGTGATCGGCGATTGATCTGGACCGCCGCACGCTATGCTCGTGTAGTGGCGCATGCGAAGCCCGTCGCCAAAGCTGCCGGTGCGGTAGTTCTCCTCGCGACCTTGACTTGCGCCGTGCTGGGGATCCGCTGGTGCTATCAGCACAGTCGCGGCATCGAGATCCGGCTACACAACGCTGAGAAAAGCCCGCTCCGCTCTGTCACGGCAGCTGTCGTTGGGAACTCCTACACGGTGGGCGATCTTGCACCGGATGCGACAAGGTCGATCTGGGCAAAGCCCACCAGCGAGTCGGCCGTGGAGGTCTCGTTCACGACCTCTACGGGCGAGGTGAAGCACCTATCGATCCCCCATAGCTATATCGAGCCCGGAAACAGTGGGTGGATTTCGGTCGATCTAACGATAGGCGACGCGCGCAACGTTGAACATCACATCGAGCTGTACTGAGGCACGGGCCTTGATAGCCACCCCGCAATCGACGGACGCGCCTCCGAATCACATCAATGTTGGTGATTCCGCGCCGCCCGATGCCGATGCCGATGCCGATGCCGATGCCGATGCCGATGCCCGAACCCGAGCGCGATACGGAACGGAGCCGGATGCGACGCCGCGATGCCGACGGGTGCCGTGCCCGAGCCCGTGCTTCGGGCGGTGACGACGCCGGTCGCTGGAGGCGTGTGCTTCACCGCGATGGTGTTCGTCGTGGACGGAACAGATACCCCGTGGAGGCGCGCGGACCAGCCGACGTTGCGACGTGTAGACTCGGCGCATGGGGCTTCGCTCGTATCTCGGCGCCGTCATCGGCTTCGTGGTCGGTTTTCTGATCTCGCAGTGGTTCGTGAAGGGTGCCCCGCCCTGCGACGTGCTGCTCGGGCTGCAGGCGATCTGCGCCATCACCGGCGCCGTCGGTGGTCTCGCCGCCGGCACGGCAAGCCGCGGCGGGAACCTCGGCAAGGCCGCGATCGCCGCGGGCGTGGGACTCGTCGGCTGCCTGCTGGTTGGCCTCGCGATCGTGATCTATCGCTGGCTGTTCCTGTAACCTGCGCGACGATGTCGCTACCGCCGCTCGCCGAGGATGCTCGTCGCCTGTGTCAGGCGCTGCTGCGCATGGACACCACGAACCCGCCGGGGAACGAGCGGATCTGCGCACAGCTCCTCGAGCGCGAGTTTCGCGAGGTCGGACTCGAGCCGGTGCTCCTCGAGGCACAGCCTGCGCGCACGAACCTCGTCGTACGCCACCGCGGCACGGGCAAGCTGCCGCCGCTGCTACTGACGGCACACCTCGATGTGGTCGAGGCAGATCCCTCGAAGTGGCGCGTGCCGCCGTTCTCCGGTGACGAGGTCGAAGGCTGCCTGTGGGGTCGCGGCGCGATCGACATGAAGAACATGGCCGCGATGTGCACGGCGATCATCAAGCGCCTGGCCGCCACGGGCACGAAGCTCGACCGCGACATCATCTTCGCCGCCGTGGCCGACGAGGAGGCCGGCTGCGATCTCGGCTCGCGGTTCCTGGTGGAGCAGCACACGAAGCTCGTCGAGGCCGAGTACGCGATCGGCGAGTCCGGCGGCTTCTCGCTCCACCTCGGTGACACCACGTTCTATCCCGTGCAGGTCGCGGAGAAGGGCTTCTGCTGGGTTCGCGCCCGCGTCACCGGGGAGCCCGGTCACGGCTCGATGCCACGCCACGACAGCGTGGTCACCCGCCTCGGCGAGGCCCTGGCGAAGCTCGGCAACACGCAGCTCCCGCTCCACGCCACGAAGCACGTCACCGAGTTCCTCGACGCCATCCGCGCCCGTCAGCCCGCGCTGATCCAGCCGCTGATCAAGCTGCTCGCACGGCCGCAGCTCCTCGCGCGCGTCGCGCGCCTGCTGCCCGGCGCCGCGTTCTCCCGTAGCTTCTCCGCGCTGCTCGCGAACACGGCTTCCGCCACCGTGGTGCGGGCGGGTTCGAAGACCAACGTGATCCCCGGCGTCGCCGAGTTCGAGATCGATGGCCGCACGCTTCCCGGCCAGACCGACGAGGATCTGCTCCGCGAGCTCCGCGCCGTGCTCGGACCCGAGGTCGAGCTCGAGATCATCAAGTCGGCGCCCCCGATCGTGACCGAGCCCGTGGCCTCGCCCGTCTACGACAGCATGAAGCGTCAGATCGAGGCGCGCGAGCCCGACGCGGTGGTCCTGCCCTACCTGATCCCCGGCTTCACGGACGCGAAGTACTTCACGCGCATGGGCGCGCGCTGGTACGGCTTCTCGCCCGTGAAGATCGAGAAGAGCTCCGGCATCCGGTTCGCCGACATGTTCCACGGCCACGACGAGCGCATCCCGGTCGCCGGCCTCGCTTGGGGCACCGAGGTGCTCGACGCCGTGGTCCGCGAGATCTCGGTAGTCTAACGATAGGGCGATGGGTCCATCGGTTGCTCGAGGGCACTTCCGTCGAGCTCGATGACCTCCTGGCCGTCGGCCTGCACGTCGTCGAGAGAGATCGCGTGCCATTCGACGAGCCGGCAATTGCGGCACACGAACGCTTCGAGCGCGCCCGCGCTCAGCTTCATGCCCCACCACGTCGAGTACTGCTTCTGGAGCGCGAGATCGACCATGCCGTTGTGGGCCATGTCTTTGATCCGGGCGAAGTGCAGGATCTTCGTCCCGCTGCACGCCGAGCACCGGTAGGTCTCGCGCATCGCACGCCGTGGCGTCGCGAGCAAGCGCGCGAGTTGGTCCCGAAGCTCGGCAACCATCGCTTCGAGGACCGCGATGCGGGCGCGGTCGGCGTCATCGGTCATCCGCACATCGTAACGTGCAAACGTCGCCGCCGAGGCACGAGGAGGTGCGTGCCTCGGCGGTCTAGCTCCAGAGCCGTGGAGCGCAGGCCCTGCGGGTGGTCAGGCGTCCAGTAGCCGCCACGCGAGCTCGGGGTGCTTCATCAGGCGCGACACGGCGATCTCGATGCTCGCCTTCTGGTTCTTCACCAGCTTCGCCGTGATCTGCCGGTACAGCCTCGCGAGTCGAGCGGTCTCGGTCGCGCGCTGCGACGGCACGGTGACGCCCGATCTGTCGTCGCCGCCGGTGTACGAGAACGGCCGCTGGATCTCAGCCACCTCTGCCTGCGTGAACCCGGAGGTCAGCATCCAGTCCATCAGCGGGCCCTGCTTCACGTCGGCGAGGCGAATGAAGTTGTTCTGCTCGCCGGTGCGCTGCACGAGCTCGTCGAGTCCGGACATCTTGATAATGGTCGCGGCGGCGCAGATGTGACCGTCGTCGTCGATCCAGACGTTGAGCTTGCCGGGGCGAACCGTGTTGACCGGGAACACGCCGGCCTTCTGGTAGGCACGGAACCGCGCGAGGTTCGCGGCGCGCTGCTCGATGAGCTTCGCGCGGATCGTGGCGCGATCCATGAGGCGCTGTGGCATCGCAACGGCGGGCGGGACGTCGATCTTGGACGGAGTCGGAGGACGAACGAATTCGGTGTTCGGAGCGTAGGCGTGGGTGGCGAATGCGCTGGTGGTGAGCGAGGCGACGAGCGTGAGTGCGAGAGCGAAGCGAGACATGACGGGTCCTTTGCGAGCGCGAAGCTCGCGGGTGCGAGGCGTGACGGTGCGTGGTGCGGTTCAGCCGTTGACGAGGGCCCAGGCGAGATCCTGGCGCTTCATCAGGCGATCCACGGCCCGCTCGAGGCTCTTCTTCTGGTTCTTGACGATCTTCGCGTCGACGGCCTTGTACTTCTTGATCAGGCGCGCGGTCTCCGCGGCGCGGAGCGTCGGATCGATCGTCGGCTGCTCGCCCGTCACCGGCATGAACGGCTCCTGGATCGCCGCGATCTCGTCCTGCGTGAGACCCGAGGTCAGCATCCAGTCCATCAGCGGACCCTGCTTCACGTCAGCGAGGCGGATGAAGTTGCTCTGGTTCGCGACCTGCTGCACGAGGTCGGTCTTGCCAGAGGCGTTGATGATCGTCGCGGCCGCGCACAGGTGGCCATCGGCGTCCATCCACACGTTGACCTTGCGGTTACCGAACGTGTTGCTCGGGAACACGCCGCCCCGCTGGTACGCGCGGAATCGCGCGAGGTTCGCGGCGCGCTGTTCTGCGAGCTTGGCGCGGACGGTCTGGCGATCCAGGACGACCCGCATCTGCGACTCGACGGGATACTCCATGCTGGCGGGCTCGCTCGCCGCGGCGACCGCGGGCGGTGGAGCAGCGAAGCGCTGATCGGCGAACGCGGAGGTGGTCAGGGCGGCGACGAGCGAGGCGGCGATAAGCAAACGAGACATGGCGGATCCTTCTCCGACGCGGGTGGAACGTCGGCGCCGCTTTCGAAGCAGCGCCGGGTCGCGGTGGATGCAGGTATCAACGCGCGCAGATTTCGGCAGGTCTACGCGGCGCGTAAGGCCGATGTAAGGCGATGCAACTACTTGGACTCGGATGTTATTTCGGTCGGCAGCGCGCGCAGCTTCCACAGCGGCACGAGCAGCAGCGGCGGGACGAGGCCGATGGCCACGCCGACCCACACCGCGTTGCGAATCCCGATGGCCTCCGCGAGGAACCCCGCGACGACCGCGCTCACGGGGAGAAGGCTCGCGGTGCATACATGGATCGCCGCGTTCGCGCGGCCGAGCACGTCCTTGGGCAGCACGGTCTGCCGCAGCGTCACCGCCTGGATGATGAACGCCACCGCGAAGCCGTCGCTCAGCAGCTGGTGCAGCACGAGGAACCCGACGACCATCGCGATCGTCCCCGACGCGAGCGGAATGAACACCGCGCACGTCAGCGAGACCGCCGATGCGATCACCAGGGTGCGGCCAAGGCCGATCGTCGCGACCATCCACCGCGACATCAGCGCGCCTGCCAGCGAGCCCACGCCACCCATCGCGATGATCACGCCGAACATCGACTTCGAGAGCGCGAGCTCGCGCAGGCAGAACGGCGTGTAGAGCGCGATGAAGAACCCGCCACAGATCGACCACACCATGTGACTGATCACGATCCACCGCACGTACGGATGCCCGAACACCGCGCGTAGCCCGACCCGAAGGTCCTCCCCGCGCGGCCGACTCCTCGCGGGCTTCGCATCCGCGGCCGGCTCCCCGCGCGTCTCGATCCGACCGAGCCAGATCGCAGACCACAGGTAGCTCAGCGCATCGAGCACCACGGCGAGCGGCGCGCCGATCGCCGCGATCAACAGGCCCGCGCTCGCCGGGCCCGTGATCTCCGCGACCGCCTCCGTGGATTCGAGCTTCGCGTTGCCCTCGGCGAGCTGATCCTTCCCGATCAACGCCGGCAGGTAGGAGGTATCCGTGATCTGGAACAGCGCGCTCGCTGCACCCACGATCGCGCCCACCACGATCAGATGCGCCATCGACAGTACGCCGAGCGCCCAGGCGACCGTCAGCGACGCGACCATTCCCGCGCGCAGCAGATCCGCGCCGATCAGGATCCTCCGCTTGTCGCCGCGATCAACGAGGCCACCGGCGAACATCGCGAGCACGACCCCCGGAGCGAGCTGCATCGCCATCAGGATCCCGACGATCGAGTCCGGTTGGTCGAGCGTGCTGACCGCGATGATCGGCAGCGCCGTGCGCGTGATCCGCGAGCCGCACGCGCTGACCGCCTGGGCTGCCCACAGCCGCCTGAAGTCGGCGTGGCGCCGGAGGCCGATCGGGGTCACCGCGGAACCTTACCGCGCTGACGCGCGACGAATTTCGGAATGGCTCGACGTCCACTTCGCGGCGAGGTGCTGGCTGAGGACCGGACGGTCAGGGGAACACAACGGGAGTCCATGCGTCGCGGCGCACCTCGTCGCCGGTGCCGAGGCAGCCGTTCAAGTTGTCGCCGGTGCACCACACGGCATCCCCGCGCAGCCCGCAGGTGAAGAACCGGGCGACCGCGACGGCGCTCCAGTCCGCGAATGCACTGGTGTTCACGGGCGTCGGACGGGTGACGGTGTCGCCGATGCCGAGCTGCCCTTCGACGTTTCGCCCCCAGCACCACAGCGCTGCCCCGTTGCTGACCGCGCAGGTATGGAAGGTATCGGTGTCCACCTCGCGCCACGTCATGCCGGTGTCGATCGGGGTCGGAAGGTCGCGCTTCATCGTGTCGCCGAGCCCGAGCGCGCCCGCTCCATTCCCGCCCCAGCCCCACAATGTGTCGTCGGTGGCGATCCCGAAGCTCATGTTCTGCCCCGCGGTGATCGACCGCCAGGTCTGGATGATCGGACTCGGGGTCATCGTGCGTGGCTGCCCGGACGCGCCAGTCCCCAGCCCGAGCTCGGAGAGCGTGTTCCGGCCGGTGCCGTGGAGCGCGCCGCCCGACAGTCCGAGCGTGTGCCCTTGGCCACACGCCACATCCTCCCACGCCATCGTGACCTGGACGGGTGACGGCATCGGCGGTCCAGGCGTACCACCTTGGCCGAGCTGACTCTCGGCGTTCGAGCCCCAGCAGTACAGCGTCGCGTCGTCGAGGATCGCGCAGGTATGGTTGGCCATCGATTCGATCTTCAGCGCGGGGCGCGGAAGCGTGACGAGCTGTCGGCTGATCCGCGGGGTCGTGTCGCCGGCACCGAGCTGGCCCTCCGCGTTGTCGCCCCAGCACCACACCTCGCGTGCCTCGTCGATCGCACAGGTGTGCGCGACGCCGCCCGTCACGTCGCGCCAGCGCCGGGTTCCGTCGACGAGCCGCGGGGTCAGCTCCGAAGGAGTCAGCATCTCCAGGCCCAGCTGCCCCGCGCTATTTGCCCCCCAGCAGGACAGAGCGCCCGCGAGGATCGCGCACGCATGGTCGTCTCCCGTCGCGATCCGGAACACACCGGGGATCTCGGCGCTGTCCACCGCGCCATCACCGGTCGCAGCATCACCATGCTCCCGCGCTTCGAACCCGAAGCGGCCGCAACCGCCGATCGCGATGAGCATCCCGAGGACCGCCCCACGCGCCATCGTCAGGAGCCTACGGGCCCCGCGCAGCTCCTCCACCACAGCACTCGAACCACCCACCTGCTCGAGCGTAGCTCAGAACGGGATGTCGTCGTCGGGGCCACCACCGCCACCACCGCCGCCGCCGCCACCGTAGCCGCCGCCGAAGTCACCGTCCGGAGGCGGAGGACCATCGTCCTTGCGGCCGCCGCCTTCACCCTTGCCGCCGCCGAGGAACTGCACGTCCGCGGCGATGATCTCGGTGATGTACTTCTTGTTGCCTTCCTTGTCGTCGTACGTGCGCGTCTGGATCCTGCCCTCGACGAACACCTGGCGGCCCTTCGCCAGGTACTTCGAGCAGACCTCCGCCCGCTTCCCCCACACGACCACGCGGTGCCACTCGGTGCGCTCCTGGCGCTGACCGTTCTTGTCATTCCAGCTCTCGCTCGTCGCGAGGCGCAGCTCGCACACGCCCTGACCGCTCGGCGTGTACCGCATGTCAGGATCCGCGCCCAGGTGCCCGACCAGGATGACCTTGTTGACTCCACCAGCCATAACGTTCTCTTTCGTTCGCGTTTGCGTTTCGAGAACACCACGTTCTCGTCGATGACCAGGCTGTACCACGCACCTGTGACAGGCTAAAACCCCTTCCTGATGTACCGATCGCAGCGTGTCTCCGTCGTGATTCCGGCGTTCAACGAGCGCCAGAAGATCGTCGAGACCGTCGCCACGGTGCCGGAGCTCGTCGATGACATCATCGTCGTCGACGATTGCTCCACCGATGACACCTCGGCCCAGGCCATGCTCGCGGCCCAGCGACGGGTACGCCCATCCGGAGTGGAGGTCATTCGCCACGCCGAGAAC
>JAYVLW010000332.1:0-6435 GCA_043759315.1 Myxococcales bacterium | reverse complement strand
CGGGACCGACGACGATCTTGACCAGCTGATCCTGGAACTGGGTCAGCCGCGGATCGGTGAGCGCGTGGCGCAGACCCATGTTCGGCGTCCCGCGCGCATGCGAGAGCACGTTGACGTGGGACAGCGGGGTCTGGAACTCCTGCGTGATGAGGCCCTGGACCACCGAGATGTCGTTGGGTGCCGAGTCGAGGACCACGATGTTCTGGAACGACAGGTACTCGCCGGCAGCGAGGCTCGCGACCGTCGTGAAGTGCAGGCGGCCGACGGCCTCCCCGGTGGACAGCGGCTGGTAGTCGATGCCGGCATAGAGCTCGTCGGTCGTGACCACGGGGATCCGCGCGGGCAGCATGGCGGACACCGCGAGCAGCGAGGACGAGGTCGGGTGGAACGCGAGCTTCGGACCGAAATAGGTCGCTCGGCTCGTCTTGTCGTAGAGCTGCGTGATCATCTCGGCGCTCGCGGTGTCGTACGGCGAGAGCTCGAGGGCCCACTTGTCGGGACCGGCGTAGTAGGTGATCGCGCCCAGAAGGAACCGGCGGTCCGGGCTGAAGTACTCGGTCGCGTTGAACGTGGCGAGGTCGCCGACGATCGGCTTGCCGTTGCCGGAGAGGTGCGTGGAGACGAACTTGAAGTGGATGTCGAACTTCTCCGTGTTCTGGAAATACGTCGCGTCACTGTCGAGTCGATCGAGCACGACCTTCATCGACGTCGCGCCGGGCAACGCGCTATCGAACGGGAGGGCAGCGAGCGCATCGAAGTCCGCACGGCAGGTGATCGTCGACAGCGAGTCGGGCGCGGCGCCGCTGATCTGACACGCGCCCTCCACGACCTGATCGCTGCCGTCGGGCGTGGCATCTGTAGGGTGATCGGAAGAGCCACCGCACGCGACCAGGCACGCGATCGCCAGCGCACGACCTGTCGTCGCGAGATTCCCCACCCCGGTACATTACAGCGCGTCACGGGGTCGCGACGAGCCTGACACATAGTGAAATGTGATGTGTTTCGCAGAGATGCACGGAAAGCAGCCGTGTGAGCCACTGCCAGGCCACGGCGTTCAGCGTCGAAACATGTCGAGACAGGCGTGAAACATCCACGAGGTACGGGAGGCCCATGGTGAGACCCATGTCCAACAGACTCCTGGTCTCCGGCTCAGCGCTCGTCCTCATCCTGCCGTTCGCCATCGCCGCCGCCGATCGGCCGCCTCCGCGCCAGCCACCGCGCGAGGCGTTCGAGGCCTGCGCCAAGCTCAAGGCGGGCGACGCGTGCAGCCTCACCCTCGGCTCGCGCACCATCCCGGGTGTGTGCTCGACCGGCCCCGACGGCGGCGGTGCGCTCGCGTGCAAGCCGGATCATCCGCCGGGCCCGCCGCCCGAGGCAGTCGACGCGTGCGCGAAGTCCAGCGAGGGCGATGCCTGCAGCGTGAGTCTCGGCGACCACACGATCACTGGCAAATGCGCGAAGGGCCCCGATGGCAACGGCCCGCTCGCCTGCAAGCCGGAGCCGCCGCCGCGGTAGGTCGCCGACGAGCGCGAGCGGCAGATCCGCACGCACTGCCGAACCGCGTCAATCGACGAACAGCGGCTGCACGACCCCGAGATCCGGACGCGCCGAGAACGTCGGCTTGCCATTCTCGAGCGCACAGCACTGCGCGGTGCGGAACTGCGGGAACGCCGGGAGGCTGAGCAGATATGCGCCGAGCGACGAGATCGCGGGCTCGTGGCTGATCACGATCACCGGGTTCGCCACGGCACGGATCTCGTTGCCGGCGACGCGCGGTTGCGCCGATGGCTCGAGGCAACGCAGCGACGTGACCACGCCGAGGAAGTCGAGCGCGTTCGCGAGCAGCTCCGCGGTCTGGACCGCGCGGGGCAGCGGAGAGCACAGGATCGCTTCGGGGACGATGCTCTGCTCGCGGAGCAGCCGCCCGAGGATCCGCACGTGCTCGCGGCCCTTCGGCGAGAGCCACCGATCGCGATCGCTGCCGGCCTCCTCCTCTGGGACGGCGTCGCCGTGGCGAACGAGGAAGATACGCACGCGCGAACTCTAGCCCGTCCGAACCGCGCGTGCCGCCTATTGAGGCGCCGTGACGGGACCGGCGGATCCCTCCTCGGGCGGAAGTAGCTCGTCGGCGGACCCCGAGCCGGCGTCCACGGACGGGGGAGCGGCCTTGCACAGCGGCGCGGGGGTCAGGGAGAGCACGTCGAGGGCGATGCCGACCTTGTTGTCGAGCTTCTGCGCCTCACGCCCGGTGGTGGCGTCCCAGATCCGGATCGCCCCCTCGCCATCTTCGTACGCGAGCGTGGTGGCATCGAGCCAGCGCGTGGGGAACCGGCTCTTGGCCGTGAGCAGGTGCTTGACCGTGCCCTTCTTCGCGTCTGCCACGTACAGCGAGGGCGCGAGATCCTTCGCACATGGGTCGACAGCGGTCGCGAACGCGAGGTGCGCCCCGCCGGGTGCGAGAGATACCGAGGCCTGCGCGACCGAACCCGATTCCGGGATCGGGACCGGCGCACCTCCCACGGCCTTGAGCGCGGTCGCGGTCGCCGGATCGCCGGTCCACGCGGCTTCGATCCCCTCGGTCGTGCGAATCACGCGACCCTCCTCGAGGGTGAGCGCGATCCGCGGCGCGGGCGCCGGCGTCGCGACCTTCGTCGCCTTTCCGGTGCTCTTGTCGACGGTCGACACGTTGCCATCAACCGAGACGAGCAGCTGATCGCCGGCACCATAGCCGACCGAGATCTCGCGACCAGCGCCGAGCTGGACCTTGGGGCCGAGCGCGGTCCACTCCTTCGTCTCGAGGACGATCACCCAGGATGTCACGAACGTCGGTGGCGCGGTGTCCGGCGTCTTCGGGCGATCGATCTTGTCGAAGCCGATGATCGCGACCTCGTTGCCGCTCGCCGCGCGGACGAAGCCGGCGACGCGGTGATCCGTGTGCGTGAGACGCAGATACCGGCGCGTCTCGCGATCGTACGCGTACAGCTCGCCGCGGGTGGTCGCGGGCTGCACGCCCAGGTCCTTGGGCCACTTGAAGCTACTGCGCCGTCCGACCAGCCACACTCCGCTCGCGATCCGCTTCTGATAGTCGTCGTGGATCTTCTGCGCGAGCGCGGCGACCGACTGGCCGTGGGGCGTGGCGAGAAACTCCTTGAGCTCCTCTTCCTTCGCGAGCGCGGGGCCGTACTTCCAGTAGTCATCCGCGAGCACGGTCACGAGGTGATCGACCACCGCCGCGTGCTCTCCCGCCTGCGCGAGCACCACCGCGAGCAGTCGATGGGCATCGAGGTGGTACGGGTCCTTCGCGATCGAGCTCTCCGCGAGCGACCTTGCGGCCGCGACGTCCTTCTTCGCCTTCGCCGCTGCGGCCTTGTCGTAGGCCTGCCAGCCGTCACCGTAGACGAAGCCCATGCGCGCGATCTTGTCGACACCGCTCGGCGGCATCGTCAGTGGGGCGACCTGCGGTCCCGAGGTCGCATCATCCTTTGTCTTCGGCCCGTCGGACTTCTTTCCACCGCACGCCGCGATCGCGATCACGGCGAGCGTAAGGAACGCGATCTTGAAACGTTGCAGCATGAGACCTCTGTGAGGGAGCACCGTGAAGCCCAGTCGGATTCGTGAACGCGACGGTGAATGTGGCAGGATTCGCCCCATGAAGACCATGTCTGTCGCCCTCGTCCTTGCAGCTCTGATCGGCTGCTCCAAAGACAAGGCCAAGACGGCCACCACCCTTCCGAAGGATGACACGGCGAAGGTCGTCAAGCAGGACAAGCCGGCGCCGAACCTGACCCAGGATCAAGTGGTCAGCCCGGGCCTCGCGATCGGCAGCGACATCCTCGCCGCGTGCGGGATCAAGGCCATGCCTTCGGCGAATCCGAAGTTCGACTACGACAAGGACGAGCTGGCAGACGAGGATCGCAAGGTCCTCGATCAGATCGCCACTTGCCTCACGACCGGTGCGCTCAAGGGCAAGGCGGTCGCGCTGATCGGACGCGCTGATCCCCGCGGTACCGAGGAGTACAACCTCGGCCTCGGCTCGCGCCGCTCGGAGTCGGTGTCGCAGTACCTGGGACGGCTTGGCGTGCAGAAGCCGCAGCTCGGCGTCACCACGCGCGGCGCGCTCGACGCGACCGGCACGGACGAGAGCACCTGGCAGCAGGATCGCCGCGTCGATATCCAGCTCGCGACAGCCGAGTGAGCGACCGCCGCACCGCTTACAGGCCCGCGGCGGCGCGCAGCTCGACGATGGCCTTGACGGCGGCAGGCTGCCGGATCGGACCATAGCCCTCGAGATAGAACGTGTCGTCTCCTTCGACGACGATGAACAGCTCGTCGTAGTCCACCGTCGGATCGGGCGGGTGTTTGGACGGCGGCTCGGCCCATGCGGCGTTGGCGAGGCCCATCAGGAGCTCCTGGTTGCGCTGCGAGAGGTCCTTCGTCGTCTCCTTGTCCATCGGCCCGAACGACGGTGCGTTCGCGCGGGTCGCCGAGCCCGCGTAGATGGTCTTGGCGTCGAGATCGAGCACCACGCGCCATGCCGACGACACGAGGCCCCCGCCCGCGACGTAGACGCCGTGCTTCGGGAGCAGCGGCAGGATCGCGGCAGGAAGCTTCGAACGCGGCGTGACCGGGCGATTCATCGCGTTCGAGGTGTTCCTGGTCGGCGGTTTGTCGGAGTCGTGCGCGCAGCCAGCGAGAACACCGATGGCGAGGACGGCGGCTCGGATCATGCCCACATCTATACATGCTACGTTGCCGCCGTGGCGCTCGAGCACGTCGCACAGGGACAGACCCGGTTCTTCACGCCCGGCGTGGCGCCGGATCCACGCGGGATCCTCCTCGGGAGATTCTGCGTGATGACGTTCGCCACCCTCGAGGGTGCGGTGTCGTGGCTGCGTCTCTACTCGTCGGAGGCAGCGCTCGACGAGCTGCTCGCCAACCTCTCGATCACGAAGTGCAAGACCGCACTCGGCGGCCGAGAGATCGTCGTTCACATCCCCGCCGTCTCGTCGTACCTCGCCGACCGTGCAGCGCGACTGTGCCGCCTCGTGGGCGGTGCGATCTACACCGGTACGGCGAAGCACTTCGTGAAGTTCCGCGACGACCGCTCGCCGTTCGGCTACGACGCCGTCGATATCGGGGCGATGCCGCCGGGTACGGACTTCATGGTCCACGGCGACGAGTTCGCGCAAGGCTACGTCAAGGAAGGCGACCTGCCGTTCGCTCGCCTGTTGTTCCGTCTCTCGATCCGCAAGCTCCCCGGTGGCGATCGTCTCGGGGATGACGATCGCGGCGAGCTGTTGCTCGCGGTCGCGCGCGGGCTGTCCGAGGGCATCATCCGCTACTTGTGGCGCAATCGCGTCGAGGCGCAGGCCGGTCTGTTCACGCCCGGTTCGCAGAGCGCGTTCGAGGACACGGGTCGCGAGCGCGGCTACATGATGATCCGCGTGCGCGCGCTGCCCGAGCGCATCCTCGCGCTGTTCATGGGCACGCCGGGCATCGACGTGTTCCGCCCCGCGGGGACGAGCGCCGCGGTCGCCGTCGGCTACGAACATCCGATCGATCTCGCGTCGTGCAGCTCGGTGTTCCCGGCCGACACGTTCCACGTGTTCTGGCCCAACGACCGCGTCGACGTGCTCCCCGGCCCCCTGCAGCTCTCCGACATCGCGGACCTCACACGCGTCGATCTCGAGCTCGAGCGGCTCAAGGATCCGCAGCAACTCGGCGGTGGTCCGCCCGAGCCGATCGGCGTCGCGCTCAAGCTCGCCGCGTCGATGGGACCGCCACGTCGCGTCGTGGGTACGTTGATCCCTACCGCTCACGGCCAGCGCCTCAAGCGGATCCTGTTCGCGCTGCCGCCGGTGAGCCTGCGCGGCCACCGCGTCGCGATCACCGATCGCGGCATCCTCGTGATCGGCTCGGAGAACCTGGATGTCATCCCGCTCGGTCAGCTCCTCTGCGAGCTGACGCCGGGCTTGCTCGTGCCGCTCGGCATGGACGTCGTGCCGCGCGTGTCGCCCGACGTCCTGTCGCGCGCGCTGGGTCACACGGGGGGCCTGGTCACCGTGTTCACGATGGAGGGCACGCCGTTCCAGGTTGGCGAGGGCTCGTTCCAGACGCTCGAGCGCCGCTCGCTGGCGAAGCTCGAGGTCGATCGCGCCGAGACGCTCGACTACTCGGCCGATGCAGCCGCGGGCGCGAGCGTCGTCAACGATGCGGTCGGTCGGTTCGCGCTCTGGGGCTACCCCGACGCTCCGGATCGCAAGCTCTTGCCGCCCGGTAAGTAATGGCGAAGACGCACGTTCGCGAGTTCCTGACGAAGTTCGTGAGGCCGCTCGTCGCGGGCGGCGAGCTGCACATCGGCGCGCCGATCCCACTGCCCGATCTCGATCGCTGGGACGCGGAGCTACACGATGCGAGTGTGGAGCAGGTCGAGGT
>JAYVLW010000331.1:0-2625 GCA_043759315.1 Myxococcales bacterium | reverse complement strand
TCGCGCTGGCCGAGCATGCCCTCGGCTTCGAACACGTCGGCCTGCTCGTCGAGACCGAGCTCGGCGGCGAGGCGGCCGCGCAGTGCGGGCTGCATCGTGCGATCGACCTGGAGACGCACGACAGGCGCGAACTTGCGTTCGCGCATCTCGATCTCGATCAGCTCGAGAAGATCTTCGGCCTCTTCCTCGTCGCGCTCGGTGATCGCGTTGCGGGTGACCCGGAACAGCGAGCACGCCTCGATCTCCATCTGCGGGAACAGGAGGTCGAGGTTGTTCGCCATCACGTCCGCGAGATCGACGAACGTGCGCGTGGTCCCGACGCGCACGTAGCGCGGCGTGCCGCCGCCGATCGGCACCTTGACGCGCGCGAGCAGCGACTCCGAGTCGTTCTCGTAGCGCAGCGAGACGAGGAGGTTCAGCGACAGGTTCGAGACGAACGGGAACGGGTGCGCCGGATCCATCGCTTGCGGCGTGACGAGCGGGAAGATGTTCCGGACGTAGTACTCGCGCACCCAGGCCTGCTGGTGGGGATCGAGCTCCTTGAACGGGGCGAGCCAGACACCGACCGCCTTGAGCTCGGCGAACACCTTCTCGAGGATCTGGACCTTCTTCTTCTCGAGCGCCGTGATCAGCTCCAGGCAGTCCACGATCTGTTGCTGCGGCGTGCGCCCATCCGGCGTGACGGTGTGGACCTGCGCGCCGACCTGCTGCTTGAGGCCGCCGATGCGCTTCTGGAAGAACTCGTCGATGTTCGAGCTGACGATCGCGATGAACTTCGCGCGCTCGAGCAGCGGGATGCGGTCGTCGTCCGCCTCGTGCAGCACGCGCCAGCAGAAGTTCAGGTAGGTCAGCTCGCGGTTGAGATACAGCTCGTGTGCGCCGAGCTCGGTGGGCGCGTCCGGGCTGATCCCCGGCGCCGGTGGCGTCCTGCCCGCGAGCTCGATCACCCGCAGCGACGGTCGGTCGCGGGACTCCACGGCCGCCGCCTCGAGCAGCGCATCGATGCGATGCACGCCAGAGACCTCGGGCTGTAGGCTGAGCGGTCGCTCGGCGGGCATTCGATCGAAATTATACCGTCTCGGTGACGGGACCGTTACAACCGACGGGTACTGCTCACGGTGCGGGAGTGGCAGGAACCAGAGGAATTCCAGTCGCTTCGCTCGACCGATCTTCCTTGCCACTGAACACGCGGAAGTACCGTTTGGTGCCTCCTTGCTCGAGCCAGACGAGGCCACCCGTGACCCCGCCGGCCGTGATCGGCTCCTTGCCGAGCTCGGTGATCCACAACTTGGCACCGTTGCGCAGGTCGATCGCGGTCATCGTGTTCCAGTCGGCGCCGCCGACGATCTCGTACGAGCGGATGTGATCGGTGAGCGTGATGGGTCCGGTCGACGGCTCCTTGATCGGGCCGTGGTCCCCACCGAGGTGGATGCCGCCGAGCTTCTCCGAATCGCGGAGTGCGAGGGCGAACACCTCGGCCTTGTGGTTGCGGATCACGCGGACCGAGACCGCCACGTCGCTCCACGCGATGCCCGTCGCGTCGTGCCGCCCACCGTACGGAGGCACCAGCGCCTGCCACCGCAGCTCGCCACCGACATGGAGCTCGACGAAGTTGCGGTCTCCGCCGTCCTCGGCCCGGACGACGATCTTCGCCTCGGGGTCGATCACGACCGTCTCGACCACGGCGCCCGGCTTCGGCTTGTTGTGGATCATCGCGTAGACGCCGAGCCCGGCGACGGCGGCTCCGACGAGGACGATGATCGGACCGAGCAGGCCCAGGCGGCGCTTCGCCATGACTCAGCTCTCGGGGATGGCCTTGCCACCCGCCGGATTCGAATAATCGAACGGCTTCGGGCGCGTCAGCCCGCCGCCGCCGGCGGGCTTGGTCCCACCGTCCTTCGCCTGGACGAGCACGCGCCGGCCGGTGGCGAAGAACACGGTGACCTTGCCCGGCTCGGAGATCTCGATGACGCCTTGGCCGAAGTTCGGATGATCGACGCGGTCGCCCACGGCGAACGTCTCGCTCGCACGGTACGGCCGCACCGCCTTCGACAGGTCTGCAGCGACCGCTGGCTTCTCGAACCGCTCGACCGGATCGCGCGTCGGTCGCGGCTCCTTGGCCGGGCGGATCGCCGACGGTAGCTTCGCTTCTTTCGGCGCGTCGTGCGGGGACTTGTACCGGTGGTACCCCGCGCACTGCTTGCACTGAACCTTGACGATCTTGGCGCCGACCTTGGCGACCACCACGTGCCACACGTCTCCGCACTTCGAGCACAACGCTTCGACGTCAGCTCCTACTCCGGCACTCATCGAGATCGAGCATAGCAGCTCGTGGTATCGGATGGACGTGAGCCAGGCCGCAGCCGATGCCCTCGTCGTCGAGGCGCAAGGACTGTTCCGTGATGAACGGTATCCGGAGGCGGTCGTGCGGTTCGAGAAGGCGGCGGCGGTGTACCCGGCGCACGCGATCGCCTGGAAAGGTCTCGGCCACACCCTGCTGTGCATGGGGCGGCCCCACGACGCGACGCGGGCGTTCGACCAGGCGATCGGCCTCGCCCCGTCCAGCGCGACGGCACTGTGGGGCGGGGCGGTGGCCCACGCCGAGGTCGGGAACAAGGTCGTCGC
>JAYVLW010000330.1:0-2641 GCA_043759315.1 Myxococcales bacterium | reverse complement strand
TTCGCGATCCCGAAATCGACGAGCTTGACCTCTCCCGAATAGGAGATCAGCACGTTCTGCGGCGACACATCACGGTGCACGATCCCGAGCGAGCGCCCGGTGTGGTCCTTCTTGCGATGCGCGTGATCCAGCGCCGACGCGATCTGCTTCGCGATGAAGGCGCACACGTCGAGCGGCATCTCGAAGTCGATCTCGGAGCCCTTGCGCAGGATCCGATACAGATCGGCTCCGTCGACGTACTCCATCGTGATGTAGTAGGTCTCGCCGACGCGCCCGAGGTCGAACGTCTGAGCGATGTTGCCGTGCGTGAGCTGCACCGCGATCTTCGCCTCGTCGACGAGCATCTGGATGAACTGCTCGTCCTCCGCGAAGTTCGGATGGATCATCTTCAGGGCGACGTACTTCTCGAACCCCGCGATGCCCTTGGTCTTCGCGAGGTGGATCTCGGCCATTCCGCCGACGGCGATCTGACGAACTAAGCGATACGGCCCAAACTGCCGCTCACCCATCTCGATCCTCCGCAGTCACGGGGCGATCGAACGTATCGCGCTCTTCTCCCTGTCCTGCGGCGGTCTCCGGCGTCGGGCCTTGCTTCAACATCTCTGCGCCACCGGGGTGGACAAACACTCCGACGAGGCGCAGCGGACTCTTCGCGCCGCGATCGAACGTACACACGACCTCGGTCGCGATCCCGTACGCGACATTGACGACGTACGATGCCGCCGCGTTCGCGACGAGATAGAGGCCAAGACCCGCGCCGTAGGTCTTGCGATCGATCTGGTTGGGCGACGTGATGCACTTCTCGATGTACGCGAGGATCGTGTTCTTCGCGAGCCGACCGAACCGGTCGCGCACCGCCACCGCGAACCCCTCCTCGGTGGCCGCGTAGCGGATCGAGACCGGCCGCGGCGACTGAGAATCGCGCCGATCGTGCGGATCGACCTCCGCGAAGATCTGCTTCCCATTCGCGTCGACGGGCGCGTCGTAGAGCGCGTTCATCAGCAGCTCCTCGCACACCGCGCCGATCGCCGTGCGGACCTGCCGCCGCATCTTCGCCTCCTCGGCGAACTGCAGCACCGTATCGATTGCCCGCCCGCGCCCATCGAAGTCGCGGATCCGCGCGTAGTGCACCGGCGTCCCCGGCGGCAGGTACTTCTCGATGCCGAAGATGTCGCCGGTCAACAGCTTCTGTGCCGTGACGAACACGCCCGCATCGAGCTCGTCTCCCACGATCACGTGATTGACCCGGTCATCCCTGAGGTACGCCGTCAGATCCGAGAGCGTGGCCTTCGGCGTCACGATCGTGACGTGCGCGCGCTCGCGCAGCTTCGGCACCAGCGCGTTCAGCCCCACCACATCGCCATCCGTCGCCGAGTAGAAGACGTACCGGTGCGGGATCAGCTCGCCGGCGATGGTCTCGACGCTCCGAACAGCATCGACCTCGGCCCCCGCTCGTTCGAGCGTGGACACGATTCGACGCAGCTGGTCGAGGTCGTTGGAGATCGCGAGGACGCGCCGCTTCGACAAAAGGGCCTCGTGGTCGGCATCATACCGTACGGACGGCGGTCACCGATGTAGGTGTGCCCTAGTACTGATACATCGCGGAGAGATACGCTCGGAAGCCCTCGTAGGGGCTGGCCAGGTACTCGAGGTGTGGCTCGTAGTCGTAGTTCACGTCGGGCTGATAGTTGTGACCGACCAGCACGTTGTACGCCGTGGCGCGAACGCTGAGCTTCGGCGTGGGCGAGTACAGGAGGCCCACGGCGAGCTCGGCGATAGGGGGCAGCCGATCCATGACGAGATCGGTCGCGTTGACGTTGACCGGCGTCATCGGATCGCCGTTCGAATCGAACCCGGTGCCGCGGTATTCGACGAGCCGGTTCGGGTCTTCAGCCGCTCCCGAGATCCGCAGCGTCGACGTCGCGCTGAGCTTGCTCGCGACGAGCGAAAACACGCTCGCGAGGCTGAACGAGTGCTCGGGCAGGTTGCGGTACAGGCCCTTGTCGTCGGTGGCGACCTTCAGATAGGTGTACCCGAGCTCGAGCCGGTGCCCGCCCTGCACGTAGAGCTTGCCGAGGAACTCCGCCGACGCGATCCGGCGGTCCGGAGTGTTGCGGTAGTTGCCCGATGTGATCTGGATGAGGTCCGAGAGGCGCGTGTAGCTGGCGTCGACGCGGAACGCGAGCTCGCGGATCCGCCGCTCGCCCTTGAAGATCCGGGCGTTGACCTCGACCTGGGTCGAATCGGAGGTCTCGACCTTGAGGTTCGGATCGCCCGTGATGTTGACCGCCTCGCCGTTCGTGACGGTGTTGTTGAATACCGGCGGGCGGAACCCCTGCGCGTAGTTGACCTTCAAGTGCCAGTTCGGGATGAAGTTCCACACCACCGTGCCGGCGAGCGTGGTGTTCACCGGGTACGAGATCAGGCCGAGCGCATCGGGTGCGACCTGGACACGAGCGCCGATGTCGAAGATCAGCTTCTTGTTCGGCCGGAACTGCGGATTCAGGTACGCGCCGAGCACCGTGCGATCCGCCGGGAACGCGAACGTCAGCGGGCAGCCCGGCACCGGCACCAGCATCATCTTGGTGGTGTCGTAGGTCCGCTGGCAGAGCAGCGGGAGCCGCGTCAGGTCGTACGGCGC
>JAYVLW010000329.1:0-5817 GCA_043759315.1 Myxococcales bacterium | reverse complement strand
CCGTCGACGCAGCCGCAGGCGCCCGAGCTGCCCGAGCCTCGCGAGCCCCAGCGACACCACGGTCATGCGCGGCCCCGCGGGCAGCGAGAGCTGGTCGGTGTCTGCGAGGAGCGCCAGGCCGCGCTCGACCTCGCCGATCTGGAGAAAGATCAACCCGGCCTGTCGGCGGTGCTCGATCGCTCGGCTGGGATCGAGGTCCGCGAGCCCGAGCAGCTCGGCCGCCGCGTCGCGCCCGAGCCCGGCATCGCGTGCGGCCGCGACCCACGCCAGCCGCGTCGCGACGTCGTCGACGCCGCACGCCTGCACCAGTCGATAGAGCTCGCACGCGAGTGCCGGAGCGCCACGCTCGTGGGCCGACCGCGCCGCGAGCCGCGCGTACGGAACTGCGGCCTCGAGATCGCCCGCGGCGTGGAAAGCACGCGCAAGGATTCCGGCGTCGGCGTTGGCGGACTGGAGGGCCTGGGCGATGCGGTGGCGCCAGTCGGCCAGCATCGTCGGGACCATCCTCTCGAGTGCCACGCAACCGTCCTCGTCGAGCGCGAGCCCGGCGGGCGTGGAGCTGGCGAGCCCCGCTGCGACGAGCTCCTGCGTGCTGTGTGCGAGCTCTCCCCGGTTGACGTGGGCGATCGCGCCCGCGAGGTCCGCCGGGAGCACGACGACGGAGGAGGCGATCACGTCGAGCAGGCGGCGGGCGAGCGGGGACAGGTGATCGACGCGCGAATCCTTCCGCTCCCTTGTCTCGACCGTCGTCGCGAGAGTCACCACGGTGGTGGTGATGGGTGCATCGGTGCACAGCCTCGCGAAGGCGGCGGCTCGGCCCTCGGTGGGTCGCTTCGCGACCACTACCAACAAGTTGCGCTCGGGCAACCCAGCGACGACATGTGCCATGACGACGAGCGCGTCGATACTCCACCACTGGGCGTTGTCGATCGCGATCAGGACCGGACCACGCGCGGCCAGGGCCCGCAGCACGTCGGCGAGCGCGGCGCCGGCACTGGGCGCCAGATGATCTGGACTCGTGCTCTGCGGCAGATGCACGACGCCTGCGACCCGCTCGAACGTGGGGAACATCGTCGCGAGGTCACGCGCTTGAACGGGGACCATCGCGAGCTGCTCCGCGATGGGGAGCGAACGCAGATGATCGGCGACGACCTCGACCAGGCTCGCGAGGCCCTCGAACGCCACAGCCTCGCGTGGATGTGTGCTCGTCCGGAGAACCAGGATGCCGCGCGCCTCGGCCGCTGCACACACCCCGTCGAGGATCGGCGTCTTCCCGGAGGCCGGTCCTCCATCGAGCAGGACACACTCGGTCGACTCCACCAGCTCGTCGAGGTAGTCGACCAGGTAGCGGACGGTGGGCGCATCCGTTCGCGCCAGCTCGGTCACGCGGGGAATCGGTCCGCTCGTCGAACCGCCGAGCCGGCGCAGGACCTCGTCGCCGACGAGCCGTCGTGGGGGGGCCGGCTGGAGGAGCTCGATCGCGAGCTCGGCGAGATCTCGTGGAGCGGCCGCGAGCCGATGGCTCGACGGTGGTCCCGCCAGCTTGAGGTGCTGCGAGACCTGTGCCGTCCCCGGGTACGGCACTTCATGAACCAGCAGATGAAACAGCAAGGCACCGAACGCGTACCAATCGGCTGCCTCGGTGGACTCCTCGCCCGCGACGCACTCCGGCGCGAGGTACGGGATCGTTCCAGCCAGCTGCGTTCCTCGTTCGAGACCGCGGGAGACGGTCAGGCCGTAGTCGATCAACACGGCGCGGTGTTCGGCCGTGACGAGTACGTTGGCGGGCTTGATGTCCCGGTGCAGCTTGCCCGCCCGATGGAGCGCGGAGATCGCCTCCGCGAGCCCGCGCATGACCTTGCGCAACGCTGCGTGGGCTGTCTCGAGCGTTGGATGAGCGCCCGATCCCGCTGCGATCAGGGACGAGCGAAACCAGGTCAGGATATCGACACCGTCGACGAGCTCCATCGTGAAGCTGAGGCGCTCGCCGTGCTGGAACAACTCGCCGAGGCCGACCAGGTTCGGGTGTCTGAGCTCGCCGAGCGCTCGAAACTCGGCCTTGATGTTCGCCACTGCCTCGGCCGAAGTGGCCGTGAAGGTCTTGAGCGCGAAGCGTCCCGGCTTCGTGCGGTCGGCCACCTCGTAGACCTCGCCAAAGCCGCCCGCCCCGAGGTGGCGAACCACATCGAAGCGCGCAGGCAACGCGATCTGCGTCATCGGGCCCTTCACGAAGTGCCCCATTGTCCCTCCGAATCGACCGCGGCGGGACTGCGGGAAGGCCCAGCTACCCTGTCAATACCCAAACGCGATCGCGCCGCGTCCCACACCACCGCACAGCGAGCACGCGGCTACGGTGCGAGCTGCGCGGTGCCGAACTGGCGTGCGTCACAAAACGGCGCCGTCTGGCCGTTCGTACAGCCGCAGGCCGGCGGGCCGCAGCGCTCGAACCACACCAGCTCGGAGGTCTGGATCACTCCGTCGCCGCTCTCGAAGCCGATGTCGAACCCGATGGTCGGCGCGAACGCGGCTGCCGACAGGGTGGAAGGCGTGAGCGCGATCTCGATCGCGAACGTCGAGCCCGTCGTACGCGTGGCGGTGACGACGTCGGCCTGGGCGAGCTGGCCGCTGCGAAACCCCTGGCTGCGATTTGCGTGGTCGATGACGATCTGCATCGCGTCCACATCGTACTTCGCGGCGGTGAACACGCCGTCGGCGTCGAGGTAGAGCGAGATCGAGTCGTTCTGGTAGATCGCCGGCACCGCGTGGTCGCCGAGCGGCGGCACGCCGGTCACCTCGGCGGCGATGTAGAAGCGCGTCGCGTCGTGGGCGACGCTGAACCGCCCGGTCGAAAAGTCACGGAGGCCCGTGATGTCGCGCTGGATCGCGGTGGTGGCATCGAGCGTGATGAAGCACGTCGGCCAGTCGGACAGATCACCATCGATCGAGAGCGGCGCCACGCGCGGTGCCGTGAGCGCACCGGCACCGGCGGCGATCGGCGTGCACGTCGTCGTGTCGATCGCGCCGTCCTGACTCGGGTGTCTCACGCACAGCCCGTGCGAGCAGGTCAGCGGCGTCGGGCACTCCTGGTGCGCCGTGCACGGAGCACCCTCGGGCACCGACGGGGCGTAGCAGCCCGCCAGCATCGCGACCAGGATTCCGCGCATGGTGCGAGTATCTCACGGTCGGTTCTCAGTGATAGGTCACCGTGAACAACGCGGCCGGAGCGACCATCCGGATCTCGTCGGCGACTCCGAACAGGCGATACGCGGTGAGCCGCGCGATTCCGCCCACGCTCCACTGATCGGAGACGAACACGTCGTAGCCGACGCCTGCCGTCGCGCCCCATCCGACCCCGACCTGGCTCCCACGCTCCCCGCCGTCGAGGTACCCCGCCGTGAACAAGACGCCGGCCTGCGCGTGCAGGCCGCCATGAGGATCGAGGTAGTAGTCGATGAACGGCCCGGTGGCGGAGACGTGCTGGCCACCCGCGTCGACGCCGTCGTAGCTCGGTGACGGCGTGACCATCGGGAACGTGCCCAGGCCGAGTACCAGTCCGCGACGCACTGTCCAGCCGACGGCGAGCTGGGTGGAGACGTTCACGCCGGTGCTGTCGCCGCCAGCCCCGGCCGCGATGTCGAGATGTCCGAGGGTGAACCCGGGCCCGACGGCGACCCTCAAGTAGACCCCGTCGTGCGTGCGGGGTGCGGCCTCCGCCCGAGACGGAGCCGCGAGTGCAAGAGCCGCGACGAGGAGCGAGACAGAGCTGAATGCCGTCATACGAAGCCTCCGGACATGCTGCCACACCCTTCCTCTACGAACGGCGAGGCCGAAACGATGCGCCGCGCCCGTACGATGGCCCGTCCCGACGGCGACCGGGCTCCCGGCGGGGTCACTGCATCGCGGTCGTCAGGGTGTACGCCCCGCACGTGTCGCCCGGCGCGACGCCAAACCCATCCACGATGACCCAGTACATCGCGGGACCGGAGACCGGGACGTCGCGAACCGCCGCGCGAAGATTGTCGCTGCACGTCGTGTTGTCGTCGTTGCACGCGATCTCGGCGGCGGACGCCGACTGCACGTAGAGAATGTTGTCGGCCCCGGCCGCGCAGGTGTCGGCGTCGAGCTTGTGGTTGCCCGGGCACACCGTGATCGCGTGCGCCACCTCGCCCGCTTGATTGGTCGTGGCGCACGTCGCACCGCTGATCGAGGGCTGGCCGCAAGTGGTGCTCGAGTACGAGGTCCCGGTCATGACGACCCCGTCGCGCTGCGCCGCGATCACGTGGAGCACGAGGGAGGGCGCGGGATCCCCCCGATCGTCGATGACGACGCACGAGTCACCCGCCGGGAGGGAGACCGCAGCCTGGCTCGCCGGTGTGCCACACGAATCGTCGACGCATCGCGGGTTCGGCATGCCGGTCATCAGGTTGCCGCAGCTGCGGCCCGCGAACACGCGCAACACGCTGTCGAACGTGGAGCCAAACGTGTCGAAGTAGTAGACGCGAGGACTCGTCAGCTCGACGGAATAGAACACCTCTCGTCCACCGAACCCGGTGCAGCCACGCTCCTCGAGGTCGTCGGTCGCCCGCAGCAAGTCCGCCGTGAAGGTCCCGCCGGCAGTCACGTCGATCGCGCCGCCCGGCAGGTCGTTCGCGACACAGCTGATGTCGCCGTTCACGCAGTCATCATCGATCCCGTTGCCGCAGATCTCCGGACCGCTCGGGACGCATCCGGTGTCGATCGCTTGATCCGCGACGGTCTGTGCATCGAATGGCGTTCGTTCGCAGGTCCCGCCCGCGCTGCACGTCAGCGGCCGCGGACACGCGCCGGCCGCGCTACATGGGGCACCCGGCTGGGGATCCGGTGCGTAGCAAGCGCCGACGAGGAGGACGACGAGGATGAGCCGAGCGAGCACGAACTCCCATCGTACTCGAAATTGGACGGTCCAGTGACCCGAGCCCGAGTTGCCATGACCAGTGGAGCGGCCAGCGCCCGGGCGGCTAGGCGTGCGACATCACAGGGGCGCCGCGTGGCAAAGCGATTGCACAAGTCGTGCATCTCTAGCTTCCAAAGGTGATCACATGCGGAACCTGTCCCTCGTATCGTTGCTCGCGGCCGTCGCACTGTTTCCGGCCTGCACAGACTCCACCGCTACCGACGAGCTCGACGGAGAGAGCGCCGCGGACGGAGAAGACGGCAAGGCAGACGCCGCTGCCGTGTTCACCTATTTCAACGTCCGTCCCGACAGCCGCGCTTGCAGCTTGAACTCCGGTCCCGACTGCGGCCGCGGCTTCTTCGTGTCTCGCGCGAACCGGACGACCACCCAGTGCGGTCGTGGCGCCGCGCAGAGCCAGTGCAAGGTGTTCGACATCGACTGGACCGGAACGGCGATGCCCGCATCCGTCGCGAAGTCGTACGAGGATGCGCTGCGCTCCGGCACGCCCCTGCTCGTCCGCGGCTCGATCGCGCCCGGCGCCAACGACGCCGCCGGCAAGCTCGCCGTCACCGAGATCTGGGTCGCCAGCACGCCCGAGTGGGTCGACGGCGTGTTCACGATGGTTCACGACAACGGCATTCGCTGCGTTCGTGCGCCGTGCCCGAGCCTGACCGAGCGCAAGCTCAACTCGAACCTGAGCGCGAACCTGACCGGTGTCGACTTCGAGGAGTCCTCCGCCGACGAGGCCGCGATCGAACGCGCCCGTGATGCGCTCTATGGTCCGGGCCTGATCGTCGTCGGCTACCGCTCCACGGACTCCCTCGGCGGCAAGACCCGCGGCGCGGGCAAGTTCTTCACGCGCGCTCCGGTGCCGCTCCACTGAT
>JAYVLW010000328.1:0-14401 GCA_043759315.1 Myxococcales bacterium | reverse complement strand
TCTCCCCGTAGAAGCATGAAGTGTCCAAACCGTAGATGATGACGTCGTCCGCAGAGCCAGGAGTCGACACACCCCTGGGACGTTATCGCCTGATCGCTCTCCTCGGGCAGGGCGGGATGGCGGACGTCTACCTCGCGTGCACGCAGGGTGCGGGCGGCTTTCAGAAGCTGCTGGTCGTGAAGCTCGCCCGGTTCACTGGCGAACCCCTGTTCGCGAAGATGTTCCTGTCCGAAGCCCGGCTGGCTGCGCAGCTGTCCCATCCGAACGTCGTCCACACGTACGAGATCGGTGAAGAGGGAACCCGTCACTACATCGTGATGGAGTACCTCGACGGCGGGAATCTCTCGCGCTTGCGCCAGAAGATGGTGAAGAGCGGCGGGATTCCGCTGCGCATCTCGCTCCACATCCTGCTGCAAGTTCTCGAGGGCCTCGAGTACGCGCACGAGGCGGAGGGCATCGACGGCAAGCCGCTCAAGGTCGTGCACCGCGATCTGTCGCCGTCGAACATCATGGTGACCGCGCAGGGCGTGGTGAAGATCCTCGATTTCGGGATCGCGAAGGCGGCCGACTCGCACAGCCTCACGCAGGTCGGCGGGTTCAGCGGCAAGCTCGAGTACATGCCGCCCGAGCAGGCGCGCGGGCAGAGCGTCGACCAGCGCGCCGACATCTTCTCGTTCGGCGTGATGCTCGCCGAGGCGTTCCTCGGGGAGAAGCTGTGGGCGAGCGAGACCGGGCCGCAGATTGCCACCGAGCTCGGACAGGGAAACATCCCCTCTCTCGATCGAGGGACTCCGGTCGATCCGGGGCTGCGTCAGATCTGCGAGAGAGCGCTCGCTCCCGATCCTGACCATCGCTACACGACGGCCGCGGAGCTCAAGGCGGACCTGGCGGCGTACGTCGCCACGCTCGGCAAGCCCGTCTCCCAGCGAGAGCTCGCTGACTTCGTGCGGAACACCGTCGAGGACGATCGGGCAAAGCTTCAGATGGTGATCGATAGCCAGCTCCGGTCGCTCAGCTTCCTCTCGTGGGGCGGCGAGACGCCGCCTCCGGATCTCCCGCGGATCGAGCACACGCCATCCGGAGTGCCAGGGGAGACCGTGATCGAGGACAGCGGCCAGGTGCAGATCATCACGAAGCGCCCGATGCTTCCGGCGGCGCCGGAGCCGAAGTCTCGGGTCAAGTGGATCGCGCTCGGCGGCGTCGCCCTTGGTGCGATCGCGATCGCGATCGTCATCGGGTTCGGTGGTTCGTCGTCACCGAAATCGCAGCCGGCACCGGAGACCGCGGTGCCCACCCCTCCGCCTGTTCCCAGCACGCCACCGGCCCCCACGGCGGTCCGGCTCGAGGTCGTCGCGAGCCCCTCCGACGCGATGATCGCTCTCGACGGCAAGCCCGTCGGGGCGAACCCGTACGTCGGTTCGTTCGCTCGCGATCTCGCCAGTCACGAGATCGTGATCACCGCGCCGGGATACCTCGCGCTGACACAGCAGTTCACCCTTGATCGAGATCTCAACTTTCGCCTCAACCTCCAGCGCGAGCCGGCACGCGCGACCGAAGTCGTGACGCCGACCGTTTCCGAGCCGCCGGAACCGAAACGCACGAATCCGCGTGTGCGTGCGCTGGTGAAGACGCCTGCCGCTGCCGTGAAGACGCCGGCCGCTACCGTGGTGGTACCGACCGTCAAGACGCCGGCGACCACCACACCCGCGATCGAAACGAAGCGCTCGCTCGACACCAACGTTCTCGACAAGCAGCCGACAAAGCGAGGCCTCGACACCAACGTCCTCGACGACAAAGCGAAGAAGAAGCCCACGCTCGACCGAGAGAATCCATGGAAAAACTGAAGCTCCGCGGACTGATCCTGGCGGTTTCGCTGATGGGCGGCGTCGCCCACGGCGACACCAAGCTCGATGAAGCGAAGGCCCACCTGGCGACGGGAACGCAGCTCTACGACGAGAACAACTTTCGCGGTGCGCTGGTCGAGTTCCAGCGCGCCTACGAGCTCGCGCCTTCGTACAAGATCCTGTTCAACATCGGGCAGGTCTCGATGGAGCTTCAGGACTACGCCAGCGCGGTCAAGGCCTACTCGCGCTATCTCGCCGAAGGTGGCCCCGACGTCCCCGCCGATCGTGTCGCGCAGACCACCGCCGAGATCGATCGACTGAAGGGCCGCGTCGGCCGCATCACCGTCGTGACGGCGGCGGGCGCGGAGGTCTTGCTCGACGACGTCGCGATCGGCTTCGCCCCGCTGCCCGAGCCGGTGCCGGTCAATGCCGGCCAGCACAAGGTCACGGTGCACCTCACTGGCCGCGATCCCGTCAGCCGCGTCTACGACGTCGCCGGACGGCAGGAGATCACCGCCGCCGTCGGGAACACGGAGGCGCCGACGCCGACGACGGATCCTGCGGTCAAGATGCCGTCGAAGCCGGAGCCTTCGCGTCCGAAGAGCAAGACGCCCGCGTACGTCGCGATCGGGCTCACCGGCGGACTCGCGATCACCGCGGGTGTGTTCGCGCTGGTCACGCGCACCGCGGAGAGCGACCTCGATGCGCTGCGCAACAAGTTTCCCGTCACACCGAAGGAGCTCGACGATCAGCGCTCGCTCGTCAAGCGAGATGCGCTGTTGACCGACATCTTCACCGGGGCGGCGGTGGTCAGCGCCGGCTTTGCGATCTACCTGTCGGTGACGCGGCTGAGATCCCAGGAGACACCGACCAGGTCGACGTCGGTGCAGGTCGGGATCGGTCCAACCGGCATCTCGCTCGCGGGGGCATTCTAGTCATGCGCACGCTCGTCCTCCTGTTCGCCGCGACCGGATGTTCCGTGATCGCCGATACCGAAGTCATCCAGTGCGACGTCGATGCCGACTGCGAGCGCTTCGGCGGCCATCCCGTGTGTCAGGCCAATGTCTGCGTCGCATCGGGTCTGGGCCCCGAAGGCTGCTTCTTCGGCGAACCGACCGCACAGAGCGAGTTCGCGAACAGGTGCACGACCTCGCGGACGTATCAGTTCGACAACTGCGCGCGCCTCGGCATGTGCGACGCGCCGGCCCTCGCGGCGGCGTTCACGACTGCGGTCATGCCGGCGAACCTCGGCGCCATTCCACCGCCGGTCAACAACCAGCCGACGCCCACGGTGAACTGCGTCGACGTGGCGCCGAACATCATCTTCATCACCGGATCGACAAACCTGCCGCCGCTGATCAAGGCCGTGCAGCCGCTGCTCTCGGCCGGCAATCCCGCGTACACCGCGGTGTTCGCGCCGCAAACATCGTGCAAGGGCGCCGCCGCGGTCTACGACGCGGACCCCACGAAGCACGTGATCAAGAACATCACCAACAACTACGCGTTCTACTACAACGCCAGTGGCGTGCAGACGTTCTGCCTGCTCGACGCCGCGGGCAACACCGTCGACGTCGGTGAATCGGATGTGTACCCCTCGTCGTGCGGGTACGCCGCGACGGCCGGCGTCGCCGACTACGCGGGACCGATCCAGGCGATCACGTTCGTGGTGCCGTCCGGTTCGAAGCAGACCGTGATCAGCGCCGAGGCCGCACACCTGGTCTTCGCCGCCGGGGGCGATAGTGGGCGCGCCACGCCGTGGACCGATCCGCGCTACTACTTCGTGCGCAGCTCGGGCACCGGGACCACGCAGATCAGCTCCCGCGCGATCGGCCTCGATCCGACGAAGTGGTGGGGCATCGATCGTCTGTCGGCATCGAACCTCGTGGCTTCGATGGAATCTGTCGATCCGAATGTCGCCGAGAACGTGATCGGCATGCTGTCGAGTGACTTCGCCGACAAGAGCCGCGCCAATCTCACGACGCTCGCGTTCCAGCAACAGGGCCAGAAGTACGGCTACCTCCCCGACTCCTCACCCGACGCGTTCGACAAGGCCAATGTCCGCGACGGTCACTATCCGATCTGGGGCGCAATTCACCTGATGGCCGCCACCTCGAACGGCGTCCCGTCGCAGGCTGCGAGCGCGTTGATCACGCAGTTCACCCTGCCGAAGCTCGACGAGAAGCTGGTCGGCGCCATCGTGGAGTCGGGCTTCGTACCAGCGTGCGCGATGAAGGTGATGCACACGACGGAGGTCGGTCCACTGACGCTGTTCAAGCCTGCCTTCGGCTGCAGCTGCTACTACGACAAGCAGGTCAAGGGCAGCACTGCCTGCACGGTGTGCACGACGAACGGCGACTGCGGCGGTGCAACGCCCAAGTGCAACTACGGCTACTGCGAAGCGCAATAACGAAAGGCGGGTCGAGGCGCGCGGACCGGAGCGCCGCGAAATCACGGTAGACTCGCTCGAGCCATGGCGGAGGACGACCGCACCCGTCGCTGGCAGCGCACCGCCCGGTACGACGCGGCCTCGGATACGATCCAGGTGCTGCGCATCTCGATCGCCGAGGTGCGTCACGCGCCGCGAGATCCGGAGGCACGCCGCAGGCTTCGCGCGATCGCGGCGGAGCACGGCCTGTGGGAGCAGCTCGCCGTGTTGCTCGGCGACGAGGCGCGTGCCGCCGTGGAGCACCCCGAGCGCGCGGCCGCGTTCTACGAGGAGCTCGCCGACGTCCACGAGAACCTCGATCAGCCGATCGAGACGATCGCGGCGATGGAGCAGGTGATCGCGGTCGATCCCGACAACGTGGATCGACTCGATCGCCTCGCGTGGCTGTATCGCCGCGCGGGTGCGTGGTCCAGGGCCGCCGAGACCTTCGAGCGCGTAGGGCAACTCGCGCAGGACGATCGCTCGCGTGCCGCGCTGCGCGCCGCCGGCAAGCTGTACCGGGACCACGGTCGGCTCGACCGCGCCGCGGCGATCTATCGCGTGATCGTGGCGCGGCGCCCCTCGGATACCGAGGCGTGGCGCGCGCTCGAAGATCTGCTCACCGAGCTCGGGCGTTGGCGGGATCTCGGGAGCGTGCGCGGCGAGCGAGCGACGCGCGCGAGCAGCGGCGTGGAGAAGGCGGCGCTGCTGCGTTCGCAGGCCCGGGCGCTCGAGCAGGCAGGAGACCAACAGGAGGCCGCGGCGCTCGTCGCCCAGGCCTCGCGCCACGCACCGGAGAACGTGAGCGGGCTCGTCGACTACGCGGAGGTCCTCGCGCGCGGGGGGCAGGGCCGCGAGGCCGCGGAGATCTTGCGCGCGCGCGTGACCGAGGCGAACGATCGCGGCGCGGCCCCCGATGACGTGGCGGCGCTGCGGCTGCGACTCGCGGGGATCCTCGAGGACAGCTGCGGAGATCGTGCGGCGGCAACGGCATTGCTCGAGGAGCTGCTCGCAGCGGCACCGGAGTACCTGCCCGCCCTCGAGCGGATCACAGCCGCCGCTGCGACCGATCCGGATCCGCGCGTGCATGCCGCGGCGCTGCTCCGGTATGCCGCCGCACTTCCCGATCATGCCGACCGTTCGGGTTACGTCGCCGCGGCGGCACGGCGCTCGCGCGAAGCAGGCGACCATCGCGCCGCGGTGCGTGCGTTCGAGCGCGCTACCGAGCTCGCGCCCGATGACGACGCGTTGCGCGGCGAGCTCGACGATGCGCGCACGGCGCTCGCCGTGGAGCGTGCGACCCAGGAGTCCGCCACTGGCGATGTCGCCGGCGCCGAGCGCCGGCTGCGTGGCCTGTTGACCTCGCAGCCGCAGCATCTCGGCGCGCACCTCGCGCTCGCGGAGATCCTCGCCGCGGCCGGCAAGCTCGACGCCGCCGCGGAGCACCTGCGCGACACCCTCGCGGCCGCGCCGGACTCCACCCGCGGCGAGCAGCTCGCGCCGATCGTCTACAAGTTCGGCCAGGTGATGGCGGCGCTCGGCGATGCCGACGAGAGCCACACGCTGCTGCACGAAGCGCATCGCCTCGATCGCCGGTCGCTGCCGATCACGCTCGCCCTCGGCGAGAGCTGCTTCGCGCGCAAGCTGTGGCGCCAGGCGGCGCTTCACCTCGGCGCGCTCGCGGAGCACCCGGAGGCCGTGCGACACGCGACCGCCGTCGCGACCGGCCTCGTCCACGCCGCGCAGGCGGAGGCCCGTGCGCTGCGACCCGCGAACGCGCTCGCACACCACGAGGCGGCCGTGCGGATCGATCCGTGCTGCGGTCCGGCGTGGCACGCGCTCGCCGAGGTCGCGATCGAGCGCGGTGATCTCGTGCGCGCCGCCGAGTGCCTCGAACGCGAGGCCGAGGCGACGGCGAACCCGAAGGACCGGCTGCGCCTGTACGACGCGCTCGGGGACATGGCGGTCGACGTGCTCGGCGATCCGGCGCGCGCCGAGCGATGCTGGGCCCAGGTCGCCGATGCAGGCAGTGCCGAGGTGACGGGCAAGCTGCTCGCACTCCTTCGCAAGCGTGGCGCCACCACCGAGCGCGCCGACGCGTGCTTGCACCTCGCGGCGATCAGCGAGCCTCGGCGTGCGAAGGAGCTCACCGAGGAGGCCGCTGCCGCGTTCGTCGAAGGCGGACAGATCGCGCGCGCGAGCGGCCTCGCCGCAGAGCTGATGACGAAGCACCCGCGCGACATCGACACCGTGGTGTGCGCGACGATGGTCGCGGTGGCCGCGGGCGACACGGCGCGGATCGCCGGCTGGTTGCGGCCAACGCTCGCCGCCTGGCAGACGTCCGGTGACCGCGGAGAGGGAGATCCGCGACGGGCCGAGCTGTGGCGACGCCTCGGCGATGCCGAGCGCGACCTCGGCAACGAGCACGCAGCGCTCGATGCGTTTCGCAAGGCCGTGGCCACGGCGCCCGAGTCCGATGGCGCGCTCGCGGCACGGCGGGGGCTCGTCGAGCTGGCGTCCACGACCGGGCGTCCTCAGCACTCTGCACTGATCGCGCTCGTCGAGGCGACCCAGGATCCGTTCGACGTGATCGCGTGGGCGCGCAACCTGGCGCGCACCGATCTCGTCGAGGACGCGCGCGCGGCCTACGAGCTGGCGCGCGCGCTCGGTGCGCAGTTGACCAGGGAAGACGAGACGTTCCTCGACCGCAACCCGCCGCGGATCCTCGCCTCCGACGAGGGGTACTCGTCACCGCTCGATGAAGCGGACCGGCGCGAGCTGATCGACGATCCGGACGACGCGCCGCTCGGCGAGCTGATGGATCTGCTCGCGGAGGCGATGTCGATGGTCGCACCCAGCGCGAGCGCCGCGCTCGTCGAAGCGGGCCTGATGGATGCGAAGCGACTTCCGGCGTCGAGCGACGCGGCGAGCGCCGCACTCTATCCGCAGCTCGTCAAGGCGCTCGGCGGACCGCAGACCCTGCTCCACGCGAGCGCTCGCTCGGCGCGCGACGTGACGCTCCTCTACGCGCAACCACCCGTGGTCGTGATCGGCCCGCGCCTCGCCTCCGTGCGCGCCGGATCGCGCAGCGACCTCGATCTCGCGGGCGATGCCGCGCTCCGCTACGAGCTCGGTCGGATCGTCGAGCTGTCCCGCCCTCGCCGGATCTTCGCCGGCGGCACCGATCCCGCGAGCTTCTCCCGGTTGATCGCGGGCCTCCGCCATGCGTTTGGCCCGCCGGCCGAGCGACCGGTCGATCGCGAGATCATCGGCGAAGCCGACCGCCTCCGGTCCAAGCTCTCGGTGGTGCTGCGCCAGAAGATGATGGAGCGGCTCGCCTCGCTCGACGCGCTCGATGCCGACGCCTACGTGGCCGCGTGCCACCGCGCCGCCGATCGTGCAGGCCTGCTGGTCTGCGGCGACGTCACGGTTGCGCTCCAGCTCGCGGGCGGTCCGAGCGTGGCGCCGCACCTCGTCAAGCTCGCGTCGTCACAGCGCTACCTCGCGGCGCGCAAGAAGCTGCGCGCGCGCACCGGCGACGACACGACGAATCCGTTCACCCGCGACGCCTGAGCGATTGCTGCATCGGCATCGCACGCGATCGGAGGCGCGCGTTACTTGCCGATCGCCTCGACGGCCCCGCGGATGTCAGCGCTGAGCTGATCGAACGGACGTTGGGCGGGGTTCCAGAACAACGTCCTCACGCCCAGCTTGTTGAAGACGAACGTCTGGTGTTTGACCGCGGACGGCTGGAGCTCGTTCCATGCCGCGCGACCAGGGCTCGGATCGCGGAAGATCGGCATCGAGACGAGCGACGCGAAGTCCGTCGCGTTCTGATCGGAGAGCACGACGAACTGGACAGGGTAGCCTTCGGACGCGAGCGCATCGGACAGGGTTTGGAGGGTCCCAGACTGGGACCTGCAGGCCGTTCAAAACCCTTCCAGCAAGGAGACGACGATGATCTTTCCAGTGAAGACCTGCAGCCCGTAGGTCTGCCCGGTGCGCGGGCTCGCGGGTTGAACATCGGTGAGCATCCAGGTCGGCAACGTGGCCCCGAGGGCGGGGGCGTCGATCGATCGCGGCGGTGCATCCACGGTCGCTCCCGGCTCCGCGCGGTCGCCGCAACCCATCACCAGCACCGAGACCAAGGCAACCATCAACGTGGGGGATGACTTCATGTTCGTGAGTCCTTTCTACGGTTCTGTGCGGGGTGGGTTCACTACGGACGCGCGTAGCTTCTCGACAGTCTCGACGACATGCAGCGCATCGTCTCCAACCAGGAGCGCGGCCCTGGCACCCGAACGATCGAACACTTCGATAGCGGGGAGCGCGGCGGCGCCCGACGGCAATGCCGGTGCGGTCTCGCTCGGCCAGTCGGTCGCATCGATCTTGATGATCCGGACGTCGGGCCAACCGGCGGATGCAGCGTCGAGCGCGCGTGAGATCTGGAGACAAGGAGCGCACCACGTGGCCCAGTAGTCGACGACGGTGAGCTGTCCGAGCACCGGTCGGACCGCCGTCGCCGCCGAACTGCGCTGCGAGAACCGCCGCGAGTACGACAGCGTGATGAATCCTCCGGCCTGCGGAACCAGCTGGTTGCCCACGACATCGCTGCGCAGCGGGATCCGAGCTCCCGCGACGACCGAGACCTCACGCGAAACCGCGAACACGACAGCTGGCGAGAGGCTCCACTGGATCCCGCCGGCGTTGGCGCTGGTCAAGCGCTTCATCGAGAACGGATCAGGCTCGCTGGCGTGACCACGCCACTGGAGGTCCGACGACACCACGAGCGAGAGCCACGACGTGATCGACGAGACCTGGACGCCACCGGTCACGCGGAGCTCCGTGCCCCACGCGAAGTCGTCGCTCGTTCTCGACATCGGACCACGCCCGCTGAGCTGGGCGAACAGCGAGGGGCGGGTTCCGAGCGGCATCCGGCTCTCCGCTTCGGCGATCCACCAGGCAGCTCCCCGGCCCAGCGTCAGGTAACTCGCCTCTGGCGCCAGGTTCGCGGCCCCGCTTCGCGGCACGTAGGGTCCGGTGGGGAGGACGACGCCGATCGACACGCTGAGCGTCGGGCGCTGCAGCCAGCGACCTGACGATTGGCGCACCCGCAGCTCGAGGTCGCCGACTCCGCGATCGGTGCGGTCTCCCGCGATCGAGTGCGTGAGAAGAGAACCGAAGGGCAGCTGGAGATCGAGGGACGTGCCCGTCGGAGCCGTCACGTTGACCTGCGCAGTACCGAGATGCACATCGATCCCGAGACCGTTCGGGTTCGGCGCACTCGCTGTGCCCTGCTGCAGCCGGCCATACGGGACGAACGTGTAGCCAACTCGACCGACGGTGGACCACGCGTCGAGGTCGACCCGCGCCTCCGTGCCGGTCGCTCCACCCGGGAGCGATGGGTTCACTCAGGTTGTGCACTGCGCAGCAGCTGGCGCGACGTGCACGCCGACCACCAGCAGGACGACGACACAGGCGAGCATGCGGGACATCGACGACAGCCTACCGTGAACAGCGGGCCGCGGGCAGACGAAGTTTCGAACGATCCATTGCGCTGTCGTCAACAAGTGACCCGGCTCGCGAGCGCGCCGCGGCCGGCCGCATCACGCGTCGGGAAACACGACGCCGTCGTAGTCCGCGGCGGCGAAGGGAAGATCCAGCCGCGGCAGCCGCGGATGCGCGGTTGCGTAGGGGTTAACGCGGCGTCCGAAGCGCGTCGGGTAATAGTTCGCAGCGAATATCGTCTCGCATGCACGCAGCCACGGATCGGAGATCGCGGTGAGCCGTACCGCGAGGGCTGCGTCGGTACACGCGTCGATCCACGCCTCGACCTTGTCATCGTCGAAGTCGGACCAGGGCGCGCCGTCGTCGAACAGCTCGTCGTTCGGCGCGGGTGTGTTGCCCGCGAGCCAGATCGGGACCTCGCCCGTGCGCGCGAATGGATCGATCGGCACCCCATCGAGCCAGACGTTGAAGTGCACGTGCGGGGGATCGGCGAGCAGCGATCCGAGGAAGTTCAATCCCGAAGCGCCGGACATCGCGATCGGTTCGCCGCGCGCCACCTCCGCTCCGACCTCGACGAGGCTGCGCGCGAGGTGACCGGCGGTCGTGCACAGGCCGTCGCCGTGATCGATCATCACCTTCAACCCTCCGCGATTGAACTCGCTGATCACCTTCGCCACTCGACCGGCGGCCGGCGCGACGACGATCGTCCCCGGTGGCGTCGCGAAGTCAGTGCCGTTGTGGCTGTCGTATGTGAGCGTACCGCCGCGGAAGTCGGTGACCTGGCGCTTGCGTACGCTCCAGCCATCTGCCTCCGGCGTCGGAGATCGGTTGAACAGGTTGTAGAGCGGGACGAGGCGCCCGTACGGCCGGTGACCACGCCACAGCTGGAAGCTGAGCGCGGGCTGAAGGATCTGGAGGCTTGTCAGATCGAAGCGCGATGGCGGCGTGTGCGAATCGCCGCGTAGCGCGAGGCGCGCCTCGCGCAGGCGATCACGCCACGGTGACACGCCGAGGATCTCGGTCAGCGACGGACGCGACTGCATGCGGTCCATCTAGCGAGATCGGCGCACGTGCGTCACGCGATTTCGGCCGTCGAGAAGCCAATGGCGCCAAGTATCGTCACGGCAGTTCGACGGCCCCGACATCGCACGCGATCGGATCGCGCGGCAGGCCGCGTTGATCGACGAGCGGGCAATCCTTTCCGGCGCCGAGCACCGGCGACGTGGACCGCGGCGCGATCGTCTCCGTTACCCCACCGTTCGCCGTCGGAGGACCTGCGGTCAGATCGGGGTCGGTCATCAGCCGATCATGGTCGGCGACGAAGTACGCCGCGCAGTTCCCCGCCCCATCGCCGAGGATGTTGCCCCCGTTCGAGGTGAGGGTGACGGTGGCCACCCGTCGGTTGCAGTTATTCTGCGCGCCGGTGATGTCGAGGTTGAACGCGACGATCGAATTCTGCACCGTGTAGTGCGCGGGGTCGCTGTAGAGATACAGACCCGCCGACTCGGGCGTGGTGCTCGTGTTTCGGTTTCCCACGATCGTGTCGTTGACCAGCGTGTACGTGCCGCCCGGTGATGCGAGCGTGCCCGCGGTCGTCGCGGAGTTCCCGTACAGCGTGGAGTTCTCGAGCCGCAGCTTCGTACCCTGCGTGATGTGGGCGAACGACCCCCAGTTCGATTGATTGCTCGAGGCGACGCACTGCGAGACCGAGATGGTGGTGTTGTCGTTCTCGCCATCGATGACGCCCCCCCAGCCGCCGCAGCACCCTCCGAACGATTCGTTCTCCCTGAACCTCGAGCGTTCGATGCGTGCGGTCGCTCCACCGGCGACGTAGAACACGCCACCCGAGCCCGCGGAATGGTTCTCTGCGAACGTGCACTCGTTGACGTTCAGCACTCCCTTGGTCTGGTTGACCACCGCCCCATTGCGCATGCCGAACTCGACGAACGAGCTGCGCGCGAGCGTCAACGTGCGCGCGGCGGAGAGCTGGAACAACCCGAACCCGCCCTGCTCCGGATCCGACTGCACGGTGGTCAGCCGGTCGCCAGCCCCGGCGATCACCATGTCGGCGGCGATGTCATTGATCGCCGCCGTCACCAGGTAGGTGGCCGCGCCGAGGACGATCACGTGCAGCTCCGAGCTGTGCGCGTTCGCCGTCTGCACCGCGGCGCGCAGCGAGCACCCGCCCGCCAGAGTCGAGAAGCACGTGTCGTCGACACCCCCGTTGTCGTCCGGACCATCCACCGTGACGGTCACCGCGTAGCCGGCCGCGTACAGCAGTGTGACCTTCGCCGACGCGGTCCCGAGCGAGCTCGTCGCACGGATCACGAACGTCTGGTCGACCGAGCCCTGCGGGACGCCGCTGATCACGCCGGTGGCCGCATCGATCTCCACGCCAAGCGGCAGCGCCGCCACCGCCGCGAACGTCGGCTGCCCGGTGAACTCGGGCACGAGCATCACCGGCGTCACCGCGCGAATGCCATACGCGGTGTCGATCGGGTACCGCAACGACGCGACCTCCGAACCCGCGTCCCCCGAGTCGTCGCCACCGACGGAATCGAAGCTGAACCGTCCACACCCGCACAGCGCGATGCACGCGGCCCACCGGAGGAAAACCGGCCCCATCCGTCCAGCGTACCTGATACGGTCGGGTCGTGTCGCGGCCGATCTTCCTCGCGCTGGTGCTGCTCGGAGCCGCGAGCGTCGTCGCCACGGCGGCACCGGAGCCGACGAAGAAGTCCGCGAAGAAGGCCAAGAAGAAGAAGCGGACCAAGACCCGCTCCGGGCCGTCGCGCTACTCGCATGTCGAGGACGCGGCCACCACTCCCGCGTGGCGCTACGGAAGGATGACGCAGGACGAATGCGAGGCCGAGCTCACCACGCGCGCCATCCCATTCACGCGCGAGGCCGTGTCGCGCGGTGTACGCGCTCCGGTGCGCCTCACAGGAAAGCTGCACGGCGTGGAGTTCCGTACCGACGAGACCGAGGAGCGCCGCAAGACCAGCCCCTACGAGGTCGGCGACTGCCGGCTGATCCTCGCGATGGATGACTTCGCGGCGATTCTCCAGACCCACGACGTGGTCCAGGTCCGCCACTACTCGATGTGGCGCCCACCCGGAAAGTCATGGCCCGAGGACAAGGACGCCACCCGCCATGCGGGCGCCGTCGCGCTCGATGCCGGTCGGTTCACCAGGTCCGATGGCAAGACGCTCGACGTCGACCGCGACTTCCACGGCCGGATCGGCGCCAAGACCTGCGGCGACGATGCGCAGCCGAAGCCGGCCACGCCGGATGCCATCGAGCTACGCGCGATCCTCTGCGAGACCGCGGCCGCGCGCCTGTTCAACGTGATGCTCACGCCCAACTTCAATCGCCCGCACCACAACCACTTCCACCTCGAGGTGACCTCGGGCGTGAAGTGGTTCCTGCTCCACTAAACGCCATTAAACGTTGCGCGGCTGGATCGCGCTCGACACCGTCAGCTCGGCGAGGCGACCGCGCGTCTCGATCTGGATCTCGACGGCATCGGCATCGATCGGCACGTACTTCGCGATCACCGCGGCGATCTCGGCGCGCATCTCCTGGAGCCGTCCGCCTTCGAGGCCGGACCGGTCGTGCGCGAGCACGAGGTGAAGGCGACCCTTCGCGACATCGCGGCTCGACTTACCCGAAAAGAAGCTCTTGATTGCGTTCAACATGGGTCGACTCCTCACGCCGGCGTGGCCGACAGGCCAAGCGCACGACCGAGACGGGTGAAGAATCCGACCGGGGCCCGGTCCTCGACCTCGTGGCCCGCGAGCCGCTTCGCGATGCGAATGAATTCCTTGGCGGCGAGCGACTTGCCCTCGAGCACGAGGGGAACACCCTTGTTCGTCGTGGCGATCACCTCGTCATCGAGAGGGATCGCGCCGAGCATCTCGAGCGCGAGGATCTCGATCACGTCGGCCTGCGAGAGCATGTCGCCCTTCTTCACCAGGTGCGCCGAGATCCGGTTGACCACGAGGCGCGCCGGAACGTCCGCGGCGGCGAGCAGGCCAACGACGCGATCGGCGTCGCGGATCGACGACACCTCGGGGGTCGCGACGACCACGGCCTCGTCGGCGCCGGCGATCGCGTTCTTGAAGCCCTGCTCGATACCTGCCGGGCAATCGATCAGCACGAAGTCGTGGGTCGCCTTGAGCTCGAAGATCAGGCTGCGCATGTCATCCGGCGTGACGGCGTCCTTGTCGTCGGTCTGCGACGCGGGGAGCAACCACAGGTTGTCCATGCGGCGGTCCTTGATCAACGCCTTCTGCAGCGTGCACTTGCCGCGGATCGCGTCGACGACGTGGTAGACGATGCGGTTCTCGAGCCCCATCACCACGTCGAGGTTGCGGAGGCCGATGTCGGCGTCGACGAGCACGACCGAGTGCCCGAGCTGCGCGATTGCCGCTCCGAGGTTGGCAGTTGTGGTGGTCTTACCGACCCCGCCCTTGCCGGAAGTGATGACGATTGCTCGACCCATGGAACTCCTTTAGATGCTGGTGGCGAGGTTGCGCGGCAACTTGCCCAGGTAGCGCTCGACGACGATCTGCTCGCCCGTGCAATAGGCGATCTCGGCCTCGTTGGCCGGAGTGTCACTGTC
>JAYVLW010000327.1:0-3311 GCA_043759315.1 Myxococcales bacterium | reverse complement strand
CGAGCCAGGGTTACGCCCCGCGCTACTTCTTGTGGTCGGCGACCCACACCGTGTGGCTGAACGAGCCCGAGTCCTTGCGCAGCTCGGCCTTGGCCGTGGGCGGCCCCGGGTAGTCGACGTACATGCCGCGATCGTCCTTGCCCTTGCCGAACAGCTGCTCGAGGCGAGCCGCGACCGCGGCGTCGGTGGCCGCGTCACCGCCGGTGCTGATCGACATGGTGTAGCCGGTGACCTTGCCGGCCTTGACGCGGACGTCGACCGAGCTCGCGTACTCGGTGGTGGTCAGCGCCGGGAAGTTGAGGACGATCGACTCGGGGTCATCCTTGCGGGGGGTCGGGCGGTAGGCGGCGTACGTCTTCACCATGTCGTCGGCGGTCATGCCGATCAGCGGCGTCTTCTCGAAGCCCCACAGCTTCGGATCGGCGCCCAGGAGCTGCTCCTTCGACATCACCGTGGAGTAGCGGAGCATGGTGCCCGAATCGGTGTACTTCTCGAGCTTCGCGCGCAGCCCGACATCGGGGCTGTCGAAGTAGAGCTCGGGGCTGCCGATCGAGTTCTTCGAGACGCGTGGCTTGCCCCACTTCTTCTCCATCCACGTGGAGACCTTCTCGATCGGCTCGTCGAGCTGGAGATAGATCTGGTAGACGAGGCCGTCCGTGATCTGCACGGTCAGCTCGACGCCCTTCCACCCCGGCACCTTGTAGCCGTACTTCGCCGCAAACAGGTCCGGCGCCGCCGCCTTCGCCGCCGCCTCGGGCATGCCGAGCGAGAGCTTCGCGGCAGGCGGCGGAAACGACACCTTCGGGCCGCTGAACAGCGCCTCGATCGGCTGATCGGCCGGCGGCGGGGTCGGCTTGTCGCCGCCCTTGTCGCCGGCGGTGTCGCCAGCTTTGGCCTTGTCGTCGTCCTTCTTGCCGCAGGCGCAGACGGCCAGGCCCAGGGCGAAGGTGAATCCGAGGAGGAGCGTGCGGGTCATCGCCCGCGACCTTAGCTGATCGTGTCGCTCATGCGGGCCATCGCACCCGAGACCGTCGCATCCATGTCATCGGTGATCGTCGACGTCGCGATCCAGGGGAACTCGTCCGCGAGGAGAGGCTCGAGATCCGCGCCCGGGATCATCACGCAGAGCCCGATCTCGTCACGGGTGAGCAGCTCGATCGTGTCGAGGGGAGTCTTCGCCGTGACCGGCGTCAGTCCTTGTCCGAGCAGCCGATCGATCAGCACGGCGCGCCGTGCGTCCTGATCGTCCACCACCAGTACTGCCGTCCCGAGCCGAGCTGCCGTCTCGATGCGCATGTCCACCCTCCCTCGTGAGTACCCGAGGCGAGTATGGGGTAGCGGCGGGGTTGCCGATCACGAAATCGTCGCGGCGCGCCGCGTCAATCAGTACGTCAGGATCGCATCGAGGTGGCGGCGCTCCCATGTGCGCGATTGCTCGTAGTGCTCGAAGTGGGCCTCGTCGGCGAGGAACTCCTTGGAGTGGAACTCCCGGCGGCCGTTCTTGACCCGGATGTCGTGGACTTGATGCAGCATCTCGTGGAACACGATCCACTCGACGAAGAACCGTGGCACGAACGCCCGATCGAGCGACCGGTGAATCCGGATGAGGCGGTCCTCGACGGAGTAGCTGCCCATCTTGATGCTGTTGCGGCGGCGGGCCCTGCCCGTGCGCGCGCCCCAGGTGATCGAGGCGTCGATCTTGCCGTCGAAGTAACGGACGTTCAGATCGTCGTAGATCTGCCGGAGATCGTGGAACTCGCCGGCGGTGAAGATCACCTGGGCCGGGGTGCGCCGCGCCCGCCCGCGGACGTGGTCGGAGTTCTCGTCGATGAAGTCGCCGAGCACCCGCGACGCATCCGCGTCGTTGTCCGCGATGTAGTGCGCGAGCGCGCGGGTGATCACCGGATCCGCGTCGACGAACATGTAGTGGAGCCGGACCTCGTAGCGCTTCTCCTTGGGGACCCTGCGCACCGAGATCATCGTGTAGCGGTTGTCGGTCAGCGTGACCTGCACGCGGCCTTTGGTCATGTGCGCGCGAACCCGCCGCTCGAGCGAGTCCTGCGCATCGACGATCTCCGCGGGGACCGACGTCGTCTTGCGCGCGCGGCGCATCGCCTCGACCAGCTCGACGGCGCGGCTCGCCCCTTCGCTCGTTCCGACCATCGAGTGGCCGGAGCAGGGATCCGCGTGCGGGCTGACGGGGTGGGCTGGCAACAGTTCGCTCAACGAGGACTCCTCATATTCAAGCACATAAGCAAGTGGCGGCCTAAGGACGCAGCTCACGCAGGTCCCGGGGAACCCGTCCCGGGACTGTCGAGCTGCTTCAGGTGCGCGGCGTCGACGAAGAAAATGCTAACGCGGCGCTTCGAGGTGGATCCACTTTTCCACAAGCTGAGGGATCGGATCCGATCGCAACTACTAGGAAAACCACCCCCGCTGACGCGGTAAGTCGCGGTTGGTGGCGGGATCGCACCAGCCACCGGTGCGGTGCGCTATCGTGCCCGCCTCATGAGCGCGTTTCTGTCCACGCACACTCGAAGTCACAGTGCCGGCGCCCTCCGGGCGGCCGATGCCGGCAAGTCGGTCGTCCTCACCGGGTGGGTCAAGACCTACCGGGACCACGGCCAGGCCGTGTTCGTCGACCTCCGGGACCGCGAGGGCATCACCCAGCTCGTGTTCGACCCCTCGTTCTCGAAGGAGGCCCACGACGCGGCGAGCGCGCTGCGCAACGAGTGGTGCGTCGGTGTCGTCGGCGAGGTCCGATCGCGCGGCGGCAAGGTCAACGACAAGATGGCGACCGGCGAGATCGAGGTGTGGGTCAAGACGCTCGAGGTGTTCTCGAAGTCCGACACGCCGCCCTTCGCGATCGAGGACGACGTCGACACCAATGACTCGCTCCGACTCAAGTACCGCTACCTCGATCTGCGGCGACCGAAGCTGCAGAAGAACCTGATCATGCGCTCGCAGATCACGCGGGCCACGCGCAGCTACCTCGGCGGCAATGGCTTCCTCGAGATCGAGACGCCGTTCATGGTCAAGTACACGCCGGGCGGCGCGAGAAACTTCCTCGTGCCGTCGCGCCTCAACCCCGGCAACTTCTACGCCCTCGCCGAGTCCCCGCAGATCTTCAAGCAGCTGCTGATGGTCGCGGGGTACGAGCGCTACTTCCAGATCGTCCGCTGCTTCCGCGACGAGGATCTGCGCAACGAGCGGCAGCCGGAGTTCACCCAGATCGACATCGAGATGTCGTTCGTCACCGAGTCGATCCTGCAGACCATGATGGAGGGGCTGATCTCCACGTTGTGGCGCGA
>JAYVLW010000326.1:0-4506 GCA_043759315.1 Myxococcales bacterium | reverse complement strand
CACATCCGCCGCCGCAGCGACGGTGGGAAGACGCTCGATGACGTGCTGCGCCTGCTGTGGACGCGATACGGCGCACGCGGCGAGCCGCACCCGGATGATCTGCAGGGGGTGTTCGAGGAGGCCACCGGCCTGGGCCTCGGCGAGATCTTCGATCGCCAGATCCGCGGCACGGACGATCCGCAGCTGGCCGAGGAGCTGCTTCACGTGGGGCTCGAGCTGCGCACGAGCGCGGATCCGGCGCAGGTCGCAGATGGCGCCCATGCCGTCTGGCTGGGGGCCACGGTCGCCGGGACGAAGGTCACGGGCGTGATGGACGGCAGCCCGGCGCAGCTCGCCGGGCTCACGCCGGGCGACGAGATCATCGCGCTCGACGGCTTCCGCGTGACCTCGGAGGCCGACGTGCGGAGCCTCGCGGGGGCACGTCGCCCCGGCGACGAGGTCCAGCTCGCGGTGTTCCGCCGTCATCGCCTGGTGACGTTGCCGATCGTGCTCGCCCACGCGCCGCCGACTCGCTTCGAGATCGCCGGTATGGCGGACCCCGGCACGGCGGGGACTCGCTATCTCGCGTGGCTGGGCGAGGCCCACCCCGGCGCGCAAGTCCTTGCGACAATCACGGCCACGGCACGCTGGGTCTGACCCTGCTACATTCTCCGCATGCGGTGGTTTCTCGTCGCGGCGCTGCTCTCCGCCGGCTGTAGCAAGAAGAGCGGGGAAGGCCTGCCCCCCGCGCAGGAGTGGTCGCAGAACAGTGCGGGCCAGATGGTCCAGACCGGACCGAACGCGATCCCACCGCCGGCACCTCCACCGGGGATGGGTGGCCCACGCGGTGGTACTGGCCCGGGGAACCGAGCCGATCCGCACGCGGGTCTCGGCATCGATCCAGTCGATCCGAGCAGCGATCCGAGCGATCCGCACGCCGGTCTCGACATGAGCGGCGGTGGTGGTGGTGGCACGGATGTGACGAAGCTCGGCCTCCCTCCACCGGATCCGAATCGCCGGATCGATCCCACGCGCTACGTGAAGGGCGTGATCAAGGTCCACATGAAGGCGAAGGATCGCGCGAAGGCAGGCATCCCGATCTTCGTCGTGGTGAAGCGCGCCGACGCGTCGGGGCAGCCCACGGGGACGCCGCTCGCGGTCGAGAAGCTGACCTGGAACAACGCGGATCTGCCCTTCGAGCTCACCGAGGAGAACGCGATGGTGGGCGGCACCGAGCTGACCGGCGAGGTCATCGTCACCGCCCGGTACGATCAGGATAGCGATGCGCTGAGCAAGGAGCCGGGCGACATCGTCGGCCAGATCCGGGTCACGCTACCGGCGCAGAACGTCCAGCTCTGGCTCGATACGATCCTCTAGAACGAGCCCGAGAGCACCATGCCGCCACCGCCCGGCGACACGCTCGGGGTGATCGTGGTCGATTCGGCGGTCTTGGCGCGCCCCTTGAAGTACAGGAACGCGCCGCCGACGACGAGCACGCCGCCCGCGGTCAGGCACCCGATCTGGAGGTACTCGTCGCGCTGGCCCTCGTCCTGGTAGTCGCGGATCGAGTCCTTCCACGCATCCATCTTGTGGTTCGAGATGTCGTCGCTGATCTTCTTCGCCTGGACCCCGAAGTAGGCGCCAGCGGCGACCGTGATCACGCCGACGCCCATCGCGACGAGGCCCACGGTCTTGAGCGTCTTGCCGCCGTCCGCGTGCTGCGGCGTCGGGTTCGCCCCGAGGTTCTGCGTGCCCGTGGTGTTGTCTGGAGGCGGAGGAGGCGGCGGCGTGGCCGCCTTGGGTGCCTTGCACACGCTCGCATCGTCGACGGCCGTGTTCGTGAGCTGGCTCTGGAGCAGCTTCGCCTGGCCGCTGGCGTACGTGGCGAGTGGCCCGGCGGGGTCCTTCTCCAGGTACATACAGAAGTACTTCAGTGCTTCGACGGGCTTGGTCGCGAGCTGGAACTCGGCGCCGATGTTCGAGAGCACGGTGGGCAGCGGGATCAGCGCGTACGCCTTCTGGTAGATCTCGATCGCGGCGGCGTGGTCCCCCGCCTGACTCTTCGCGATCGCCTGCTTCATCCAGTCGCCGAACTGCTGTTTCTGCGCCGGTGTGCCCTGCGGCTGCGCGGATCCAGTGACCGGCGCGAGGACCAGCACGGACGCCAGAATCGTCGCGACAACGCGAGAAGTCCCCAGCATGCGACCAGGCTATCACGCCCGGATCAGGCCAGGTGGGCGAACAGAGCACCGAGCTTGCCGACAACCTCGCCGTGGACGTGGCCGTTCGAGGCGACCAACCCTCGACGGTGGGCGAGCTCGGTCGCGTACTCGATCCGGCGGCCAAACAGGTCGGAGAGGCGGCCACCCGCGGCCGCGAGGATGGCTTCAGGTGCGCAGGTATCCCACGCCTTGGTCTTCGCGCCGGGGTTGACGTAGAGATCGCGCACACCCGACGCGATCAGGCACAGCTTGACCCCGACGGAGCCCACATTGATCTCGTCCTGGATGCCGAGCTCGGTCTTCACGCGATCGATATCGGCGGTGCGGTGCGATGCCGACGCGACCAGCCGCGCGGCGCCGGCCGTGGCGACCGTGGAGACAACGAGCGGCGAGAGCTGGCCAGCGTGGAGCATGTGAGCGCCGCCGTCGGGCGTCACGAAGAACATGCGATCGATCGTCGGCTGGTGGACCACGCCGAGTTTGGGCACCCCGGCAACGCACAGGCCGATCATCACCGCGAAGCCATCGCCGCCGCGGATGAAGTCCTTCGTGCCGTCGATCGGATCCACGAGCCACACGCGCGGCGCCGCCAGCGCGCCCTCGATGGCGGGGAGCTCCTCGGAGATCAACGCATCGCTCGGGAACGCGGCGACCAGGCCTTCGACGATCAGCTCGGACGCACGGCGATCGGCGGCGGTCACCGGCTCGTCGCCTGGCTTCATGTCCACCGTTAGCCCAGCGTTGCGCAGGCGAACGGCCTCGGCGCCCGCGATGCGCGCGAGCTCCATCGCACGCACGAGCTCGCGGCCATACGCACCGTGTTCGCCGGGGATCATCATCAGTTGTGGCCGCCGCGGGGCCACAGCAGCTGCTTGACCTCGTCGACCGTCGCGACCGAGCGACCCGAGAGCTTCACGAGGTTCGCCGCCGCGGCGACGAGCTCGCCGTTGGACTTGGCCATCTCTCCGCTCGGCAAGTAGAAGTTGTCCTCGAGGCCCACCCGCACGTCACCGCCCAGCGACAGCGCGGCCATCGCGAGCGGCCACTGCTCGCGGCCGATGCCGATCACCTTCCAGCGTGATCCGGCCGGCACCTGCTCGGCCTGGAAGGCGAGGTGGCGCGCGCTCGCCGGGATGCCACCGACGACGCCCATGATGAACGAGAAGTGGAACGGCGCCTCGATCAGGCCGAGGTCGGCGAGCACCTTGTGCGAGTTCGTGTGACCTACGTCGAAGCACTCCATCTCGGGCTTGACGTCGTGCTCCTTCATCGCGCGCGCGAACGCGATGATGTCGTCGAACGAGTTGTTGAAGATGAACTGGAACGCGAACTGCTTCTTCTCGCTGTTCCACTTCGCGTAGTTCATCGAGCCCATGTTGAGCGCCGCCACGTGCGGTCGCTGCGCCAGGTGATGGACGCGCTCGAGCATCGGGCCCGCGCCTCCCGTCGACCAGTTGATGAGCACCGGGCAGCGCGCCTTGGTCTCCTCCATGATCTTCGCGAACACGTCCTTCGACCAGGTCGGCGAGCCATCATCGTTGCGCGCATGGATGTGAACGATCGCCGCGCCGGCCTCGTAGGCGCGCTTCGCCTCCTCGGCGATCTCCACGGGCGTGTACGGGATCGCGGGGCAGTGCTTCTTGGTGGTCACCGCGCCGGTGAGAGCGCAGGACAGGACGACCTTGTCGGCGGTGGACACGGACGGAGCGTTGCCCCTCGTCGACGGACAGTCAAGGGACCCGTTCGTTACGAACGCGCGTCAGTTCACGCAGCACAGGACGCCCAGGTCCTGCGCACTCGGCTGCGCACCGCAGCCGTCGCTGGAGGAGGCGCTGATCCAGGTCCCCGCGGACCACACACCGTCGGGGCAGCCCGCGGAGCTCGCGCACCCCGGGCCGCAGCACACGGGCTCGCCGCAGAAGCCGGCGTCGAAGCACGGCAGCGCCGGACCGTACTCGCAGACACCGACGTTGTTCGCACAGTGCGAGGTCGCGGCGAGGAACCGGCCGGCCGGGGCTGCGGTGTGGCACTCCTCGGCGGTGATCGCGGTCAGCTCGGTGAACGTGCCGCTCGTCGCGCAGACGTGCCAGCCGGTCGCGCAGGCCGAAGCGGGGACGGCGCACGGACCGAGATCATCGCCGCACGGGGCGCCCGCGGCCGGGGCCCGCATCGAAGGTGTTCCCGCCCAGGTCGCGGCGCAGCCGGCGATCTTTGGATACGTGGCGATGTTCGTGAACGCTTCGCGCGCTCCATCCGAGCAGCCCGTGACGTTCGGAGCATCTGGCGGTGGTGGCGCATCGCCGGG
>JAYVLW010000325.1:0-11577 GCA_043759315.1 Myxococcales bacterium | reverse complement strand
CTCCGCCGGTCGAGTTACCGACCGTGTTGCGCGTTCCGAGCGAGCTGCTCGTCCGCACGCGCTTCGAGCCTTCGGGCCTGGTCTGGGTCCCCGCGTTCGATCGCTACGTGATCGTCAGCGACGACACGGGCACGAAGGCGCAGAACGAGCATGCGCCGTGGCTGTTCACCATGACCGCCGATGGCGTGGTCGACGCGCAGCCGCTCGTGGTGAGTGGGATCGCGACGCTCGACGACGTCGAGTCGATCGCCGCCGACGCCGCGGGCGGGCTGTGGTTGCTCGCCTCGCAGAGCGAGAGCCAGAAGGGCAAGCGCCCGGTTTCGCGCCGGCAGCTCACGCACGTCGTGCTCGGAGCGAAGGGCGCGCTCGTCGCCGACAAGGTCATCGACCTGGCGGGCCTGCTCGATGCCGCCCCGGCCGCGACGCGCGCTGCGCTCGGCGTCGTCGATACACGCGCCCTCGACATCGAGGGCATGACGATCAGCGGTGGCGCCCTGTTCCTCGGCCTCAAGGCGCCGGTCGATGCCGATGGTCGCGCGCTGATCTGGAAGATCGGTGCGCCCGACAAGCTCCTCACCGGGGATCTCGCCGGTGCGAAGCTCGCGCTGTGGTCGAAGGCGAAGCTCACCGTCGAGGCTGATGGCCGCACGGTCCCCGCGGGGATCGCCGACATGCTGTTCTGGGATGCCGACACGCTCGTGCTCGCGGTGACCGCGTCGGGCATCGATGCGAAGACCCAGGCGGGCGCGGTGTACATCGCGACCGCCGCCGGAGGCGAGCTCTCGCCGCAGCACGTGCGCACGTTCGCGGGGCTCAAGCCCGAGGGCCTGGCGCGGACCCCGACGGGAGATGCGCTCGCCGTCGTCTTCGATCGCGGCCCCGAGCCCGCGATGTGGATCCGGTTGCCCGCCGCGCAGCTGAAGGCGGAGCATGGCGCGAAGTGACCGCCGTGCCGCCGCGATCCTCGTCGCACTGACGGCCTGCTACTCGCCACCATCGGCAGCTCCGCTCACACCCGCCGAGGTCGCGAGCTGGTCCGCGGGGACGACGGTGCCCGGGACCGGGACGGGCGCGGCCCCGGCGAGCTGGGATCTCGACGTCGAGGCGGCCGTCGCGTACGCGCGCCGCAACGGCCCGACCGCGACCGCGCGGAGAAACGACGAAGCGATCGCGGCCGCCGAGATCGGCGCCGCGGGCCAGCTGACCAATCCCGAGGTGCGCGTGGGCCGCAGCATCACCGATAGCTCGGTCCTCAACGCGAGCGACCGTGTCGTCGTCGGGCTACGCCTCCACCCCGACATGCCATGGGCGCGCGACGCGAAGATCGCCGCGGCGCGCGCCGATCTCGCGGCCGAGCACGCGCGCACCGGCAGCACACAGCGCGTGGTGGCCGCGGAGATCCGCCGCCTCTACGCCGCGCTCGCGTTCGGCGAGGCGACACGCGAGGTGATCACGAAGCAGCTCGCCGTGCTCGTCCAGCGCCAGCAGGTGCTCGCCGCCCAGGTCGCACGCGGTACGGCCACCCAGCTCGAGGCGATCCTGTCGGAGGAAGACTCGATCGATCTCGAGGCGACACGCGGCACGCTCGAGGTCGAGCTCGCGCGGTCGCGCTCCGCGTTGTCGACCCTGATCGGCGTGCCGCATGGTCAGACCTGGAAGCCGGTGTGGGACCTGGCGAAGCTGCGCGCGGTCGAGACCACGTTCGATCGCTCCGCGCTGCGCACCCGCGCCCTCGCGGCCCGCCCCGAGCTTGCCGAGGCCGCGCATCGTGTCCAGGCCGCCGACGCACGCGCCTACCGAGAGCGCGCGCGCCGCATGCCGTGGTTCTCGTACGTCCAGGCGGAGCGCTCCGTGAAGGATACCGTCGAGTGGGCGATCAGCCTCGCCGTCACCGTGCCGGTGTTCTCGCTCAACGGCGGCGAGATCGAGGCCGCCGACGCCCGCACCAAGAGCGCCACGGATGCTCGCAAGCAGCTCGCGCTCCAGACCATCCTCGATGTCGACGCGGCCATCGCGCTCGCCGAGACCACGGGCAAGCGCGCGAAGGACCTCGCCGACCGCGTCGGTCCCCTCGACCTGGCCCTGTCCACGGTGATGACGCAGACGAGCTCCGCCGGCATCGCCGATCCCGTCAAGTTGCTCCTCCTCGAGGAGCGCCACGTCCGCGCCGAGCGCAAGGTCCTCGAGGCCGCGCTCGATCACCGGCTCGCGATCATCGAGCTCCTCGCGCTCACCGAGGATGCTACGTGGCGCTGACCACCCCGAACTCGCTGCAGCGGCGCGAGTACAAGTACCTCGTCACCGAGGACATGGCCGAGCAGATCCGCCGCTACATTGCCGGCGTGTGCACGGTCGATCCGTATGCGGAGAAGACCGGCGGTCGGTATCTCACCGACACGTTGTACCTCGATACGCCGCAGCTCCACTCGTACTGGGCGACGATCAACGACGCACCCGATCGCTACAAGCTGCGGGTCCGCGGCTATCCGAGCCTTGGCGACGGCCCGGTGTTCTTCGAGGTCAAGCGCCGCGTCAGCGAGGCCATCAAGAAGACGCGCGGCTGGTACCGCGGCGACTGGACGCGGGTGCTTCAGGGCGGCACGCACGAGGTGCTCGCCACCATCGATCCGAACCAGCGCCGCCCGATCGACAACTTCATCTGCCACTACAACCTGTCGCCGATGCAGGCGTCGGTCCTCGTGCGCTACGAGCGCGAGCCGTTCTTCAGCACCATCGACGAGTACGCGCGCGTCACGTTCGATCGCCACCTCTCGTACCAGCGCGCCAGCGACCTGACGCTGACCCCCGAGCACGATAGCTGGACCTACATGGACTTCGCGACCTCCCAGCGCGGCTTCTCGTCCTCGGACTCGAGCGTGCTGCTCGAGCTGAAGTTCACGAACATGGTCCCTGGCTGGATGCGCAGCTTGGTCCACACCTTGGGCCTCCAGCGCCTCGCGTTCTGCAAGTACACCCGCGCCGTGGATTCGATCCGGTTCGTCCCCGAGCGGCGGATCGCCCGCACCGGCCTCCGCGGCTAAGCTGGCTCACTCCATCGCTGGGCCACCGCGCCAGGTCTCTTCGAGGAGACCGAGCAACCCGAGGCCGTCGACGACCAGGTAGGCGGCCGCACCGGCTGTGCCGATCACCAGGAGGACGTGGAGCAACAGGCGGCGCGTGCGGAGCGGCCCCGCCGCGCGCGCGGCCTCGAGCAACCCGCCGGAGAGCCACGCGATCGCGACGCCGGCAACGCCGATCCATCGAACCGCGCGAGCGACCAGCGGATTTCCGGGCCACGCGACCAGCGCGAGCAGCGCTGCCAGCGGCGCGAGGAACCACGCCTCGGTCGGCGGGCGTGCGAACACCTTGCCGAGCGCGCGCCAGCTCCCGACCTCGCGGCGCGCCACGACCACGCCAGCCGCGATCAACAGCGCGATGCCGATCGCGAGTCCGATCCGGATCCGTGCCCGGTGGTGTGCCGTCGCGAGGGCCTCCGCCGCCTGGCCCGCACCGCCGCGATCGACAAGCCCGGGATCGAGCGCCGCGAGCTCGCGGTCAGCCTCGGCGAGCTCGCCCGCGCGGACGAGCGCGCGCACGTACTCCAGCCTCACGTGCTGCCCGCGCTCCGCGATCGCGGCCCGCGCCGCCTCGCGGTACCAGACGAGCGCAGCATCGCGATCGCCCTCGGTCTCCCAGCCCATCGCGATCGTCAGGCGCGCGAGGTTCGCCCGCGGATACTGGGGATTCGCACGCACCAGCTCGGCGAGCTCCCGCAGGCCGGGACGCGGATCACCTCCGCCGTTGATCGCTGATGCGAGCCGTTCGTGCGCCATGCGGACGGCATCCCAGCGCTCGCCGCCGAGCTCCTCGATCCGGGCCAGCGCCCCCTTCGCCCGCGCGACGAGCCGGTCGTCGATCTCCAGGGCCACGACCTGTCCATAGTCGCGGCGCGCCCGCGCGTAGTCCCCTGCGGTCTCGGCGAGCCGTGCTGCCTCGGCCCACGCGTCGTCCGTCCACCGCGTGATCGGCCGCGCCGCACCGAGCGCCTCGAACGCGGCGACCGCCGCCGGATCGCTTCGCGCCGCGAGCTCGCCGGCTCGCCGGAACGCGGCATCCGCCTCGGTCTCCGGATCGGCGCCGGCGTTCCTCCCAAGAGCCAGCAGCACGAGGAGGACGCGTGCCCCGCGGCTCACGGCTTCGTCTTGCTGAAGCCCTGGGGGAGCGGCGTCCCGTCCTGACGAAACGCGTCCATGGTGAGCTGATCACGGCGCACGCGCAGGATCGCGGCCGAGTGGGTCTTCTCGCTGTACTGCGTCCAGAAGTCGGTGCCGCTGTCGTAGAGCTCGGCGCCCGCCCCGCCTGCGACCACGAACACGGTCGCGTTGTCGGAGCTCGCCTGCACCTGCTTGTTGATCATCGGCTTCGAGACCTCGTAGTCGTGATCGTGGCCGTTGAGCACGAGGTCGATGTGGTGCTTGTCCACCGTCGGGAGCCACGCCTCCTGGAGCGTCATGCTGGGTCCGTGCCGGGTCGACGCGGAGAACATCGGTTGGTGGTGCATGAACAGCTTCCACCGCGCCGCCTCGCTCGCCGTCATGTCGGCGTCGATCTTCGTCTTGAACTCACCGGCGAGCTTGCTCGCGTCATCCGGCGTGTCGTTGCCGACGGTGATGTGCGCGAATCCATAGTCGAGCCCGAAGTTCTCCTGATCGCCGGGCATCGCGATCTGCGCGTAGTAGTTGATCGCGTTGACCTCGTGGTTGCCGTGCGCCGAGACGAACGGGACGCGTGCGAACAGCGACTCGGCGCGCCCGAAGAACTCCTCCCACTCGAACTGCGTCAGCCCGATCGTCACCGCGTCGCCGGAGAACAGGATCAGATCCGGGGAGCGCTGCTCGAGCTGACCGATCAGCATGTTCCACACGTCGTAACCACCGCGCGAGTCACCGACGAAGCCGAGCACCACCTCGGCGTCGGGGTGTGCGACCACATCCGGCGCCGTGCGGAAGGTGTAGACCGGCGAGAAGCTGGTGCGACCGGAGAGGTCCGTACCGCCGACCTGGTAGCTGTACGCGGTGCCGGGCTCGAGCCCGCACAGATGCGCCTGGTGCATGCGCGGCGAGACAGCGCCGGTCGAGTCGTACGCGAACTCGAGGCCCTCGCGCGTCTCGGTCAGCTCGAGCGCGGGGAGGTCCGCCCCCTTCGCGAAGCGGATCTGTGAAGCGCGCGTGGACTCGTCGGCGGTGCGCCACTGCGCGACGATCGAGGTCCTGGGATCCCCGATGATCCCGAGGTGGACGAGTCGCGGTGCGGGGTCGGGGCCCAGGATCGCCTGCCCCGGCTTCGGAGCTTCGGCGCCGTAGCGTGTCGTGACGTCGTAGCCGCAGTCGGGCACGCGATACGTCCCACCCTCGCCGACGAATTCGCCGACGTCGACCGGGTTGCCCTTGACGCACGCCGCGAGCGCGATCGAAGCAACGAGCAGGCTGAGGATGCGCATCCGCTACTCCATTCGGTAGGTGACTTGCAGGATCACCTGGTCGTTCTTGTACGTCGCGTCGGCGCCGGCCACCGTCTGGTCCTCGACCTCGATGAAGTGATTGAACGCCAGCTGCGCCTTCAAGTTGTGCATGCGCAAGTAGTAGGTGGCAACGCCTGTGATCTCGCGCACCGACTGACTCGGATCGCCGGGCTGGCCGATCGGGATCATGTCATTGCGGTCGATCTCCTCGACACGGGCGCCGAGCTCGAAGCGCGCCTGCTTGTACGGCGGCAGTTTGAGCGGCAACAGGTAGTTGAGCTCCGCCGCCCAGCCGTTCGCCTTGTAGTCGGGCTGCAGCATCGCCGGGTCGCCGCCGTCGAAGGTGTACTTGACGACGAGGTACTCGAACGACGCGGACAGGCCCCTGTAGGAACCGAACAGGTCGGCACCGAGATAGGTTCGCTTCTCGTCGCCGTTGGCCTGTGACGACAGCTTGTTGTGCCCGTACGACAGGCCCACCGTGAGGACCTTGCCGCCGAACGCGCCCTCGGCGAGCGCCGCGTCGCGGCCGAACGGCGCCAGCTCCAGGCGCGCCGCGTAGAGGTAGCTCTCGTTGATGTTCTCGACCTGGTTGCGGCCCTCACCGTTGAACACACCCACGAGCAAGCGCGCGGGGAGCTTCGGCGGCGCGAGCGTCAACCGCCCGCCCAGATCGCGATCGGGGGCGAGCGTCGCGATCTGCGCCTTGTCGACGAACGCGATCCGCGAGTCCGAGAGCATCTGCTGCCGGGAGATCGGCGTGCGCATCTGGCCGACGTCGAGCGTGATCTTGCCCGGCAGCGCCTTCGGATCGCGCTCGCTCCTGCCGAACGTGCGCGACACCGTTCCGAAGGCGTCGAGCATCGAGAATTGCGGCTGTAGCTCGGCCTCGATGGTTGCCGACAGATCGAGGTTCCCGGCGTGGGTCTGACCGACGACGATCAGGCGAGCACGCGCGAACCTGAAGCCGTCCTGATCGCCCTGCGCCGGCGAGTTCTGGCGCATCCGGAACTGACCTTGCAGAAACCCACCGACGGAGACCGACGACGGCGCGTAGTTGGCCATCGACAGGACTTCCTCTTCGCTGGGCGGAGGCGGAGGCGGAGCGACGGGCGGAGTCGGCGGCGGGGTGACCACGGGTGTGGGCGTGGCGTCCGGAACGGGGGCCGGCGGCGACTCCGGCGTGGGCTCCGGTGGGACCGGTGGCTGATCGCCGGCGGGCTGGGCGGAGGCCACGCCGCTCGCGAGCAGCAGGATCAAGGGGAGGCGACGCAAGGGCCCCTATCGAAGCAGGTCACGATGACGGAATCCACTCGCGCCCGTGCCGAATCCGTCACACGAGGTATCGTGCACGGATGCACCGGCTCGCCGTGGTCCTGATGCTCGTCGCGGCGGCGTGCAGCGGCCCACCGAAGCGCCCCGAGCCTGACGAGCCCGAGCCCGACGGAGATCATTCAGCTGCCTCGCCGTTTGGCGCCGACGCGGACTTCGAGCCCACGGCGTTCGGCGTCGAGGTCACCGGAGAAGGTCGACCGATCATCCTGATCCCGGGGCTCGGGTGCCCGGGCGACGTGTGGCGCGAGGTCGTCGCCCACCTGGGCGACGAGTACGAGGCGCACGTGCTCACGCTCTCGGGGTTCGCGGGCCGCGACCCGATCGACGAGCCGCTCTCGGCTGCCGTGCGCCGCGACCTCACGCGCTACATCCGCGCGAAGCGCCTGAAGGATCCGATCATCATCGGCCACAGCATGGGTGGCTTCATCGCGTACTGGATCGCGTCGTACCACCCCGAGCTCGTCGGCCCCGTGATCATCGTCGACGCGAGCCCTGCCCTCTCCGGCGGCCTCGACGAGGCCAAGGAGCTCCGCGCGAAGTGGAAGACCGCGAGCGACGCGCAGTTCACCGCGCTGATCCGCGCCGCGTTCAACTCCATGACGAAGGTGCCGAAGCGCATGGCGCCGGTGATCGACGAGATCGTGCGCTCCGATCGCAAGTCGATCGGCAACGCGATCTACGAGATGGTGATGACCGACCTGCGCGATCACGTGAAGGACATCTCGGCGCCCGTGCTCGTGATCGCCGCGGACGGCGGGCTGCAGAAGCGGATCCGTGAGCAGACCGCCGCGATCCCCGATCTCGAGATGGTCGTGATCCCGAACGCGCACCACTTCGTGATGTGGGACGAGCCGGCGGCGTTCTTCAAGGTGCTCGATCGGTTCCTCGCCGATCACCCGTAGGCACCCGTAGTCACCCCTCGCCGAACACCTGCCGCGCGCGCGCGGCCAGCCCCCACGCCACGCTCGTCAGCTCCTCGCCACCCTCGAGCTTCGCCGCACCGAACCGCGCCGCGAGCCGCTCGCGCACCGCCGGCACGAGCGAGCTGCCGCCGGTGGCGAACACGCGGTCGACATCCTTGCCGCTGACGCCCGCCCGCTCGAGGACGCTGTCGAGCACCGTGCCGATGGCGTCGAGGTCCTCGCCGATCCACCCATCGAAGCTCGGCCGGGTCACCGGCAGGTCGAGCCCGATCTGCTCGAGCGCCACCCGCTCCACGGGCGCGCCCGACAGCCGGACCTTCGCGCCTTCGACAGAGCGATGCAGCAGCATGCCGAGATCCTCGTCGACGAGGCGGGTCAGCCGCTCGACCTTGACCTTGTCGCGCGCGCCTTGCGTCACGCGCTCGAGCAACCGCAGCGTCGACTCCTCCTTGAGGAACGACAGGTAGTGCCAGCGCCGCAGATGGCTATACAGCCACGCCGGGACCAGCGCCTCGGCGCCGAACTCGTCGACCACGTACTTCGTGCCGCGCCCGAGCGCGGGCGCGACGATCGCATCGATCACGCGGGCGTCGAAGGCATCACCGGAGACGCCGATGCCGCCGTTCGCGAGCACCGTGCCGCCCGCGGTGGGTCCGACGCGGATCACGGAGAAGTCCGTGGTGCCGCCGCCGAAGTCCGCGACGACGATCAGCTCGTCGTGATCGAGCCGGTCCGCATAGCGCGCCGCCGCGCCGACCGGCTCCATCTCGAACACCACGTCGGTGAACCCCGCCGTCGCGAGCGCGGTCCGCATGCGCGCCACCGCCCGGTCGTCGTCCTCGGGCGTCTCGGCGCCCCAGTACCGCACCGGCCGGCCCACGACCGCGCGGGAACCGAGATCGATCGGTGACGCCGCGCGGATCTGCCGGAGATACGCTGCGATCATGTCCTCGAGGGCCCAGCGCCGCCCGTAGATCGTGGTCTTCGTGAACGAGCTCGAAGCGAGATGGCTCTTGATCGACTGCACGAGCCGGCCCTCGCGGTCGGTCTCCAGGTAGCGCGCGATCGCCGGCGCACCCGCTGACAGCTTCCCACCCGGTTCGAAGTACAGGACCGTGCGCCAGTGCGGCGCGCCCTCCAGCGGCGCGAGACGGACGGCGCCCTGCGCGTCCGCGATGGCCACGGCCGTGTTGGTCGTGCCGAAGTCGATTCCGACGTACTGCATGAGGCTCACCGTCGGTGTTCGAGGCGGGATTTACTAGCTATCGAGATTTCGCTATCCTGGGGAGGTCATCGGGAGGTCGCTCACTGCTTCTTGAGGAGCGTCTTCGCCGGGCCCGCGCCCTGGATCCCGGCGAAGAAGTCGTTGCCCTTGTCGTCGACGACGATGAACGCCGGGAAGTCGACGACGTCGATCTTCCACACCGCCTCCATGCCGAGCTCGGCCATCTCGTGGACCTCGACCTTCTTGATGCAGTCCTTCGCGAGCACAGCCGCGGGACCGCCGATCGAGCCGAGGTAGAACCCACCGTGCTTCTTGCACGCGTCGGTAACCGCCTGGCTGCGGTTGCCCTTCGCCAGCATCACCATCGAGCCGCCGTGCTCCTGAAACAGATCGACGTAGCTGTCCATGCGCCCGGCCGTGGTTGGCCCGAACGAGCCGGAGGCGTAGCCCGCCGGCGTCTTCGCGGGACCGGCGTAGTAGACCGCGTGGTCCTTCATGTACTGGGGCAAGCCCTCACCGCGATCCAGCCGCTCCTTGAGCTTCGCGTGCGCGATGTCGCGCGCCACGATCAACGGCCCCGAGAGTGAGAGCCGCGTGCGGATCGGATAGCGCGAGAGCAGCGCGCGGATCTCGTTCATCGGCATCGTCAGGTCGATCTTCACGACCTCGCCGGAGAGATCCTCGTGGGTGGTCTCCGGGAGGTACCTCGACGGGTCGACCTCGAGCTGCTCGAGGAACACGCCGTCCTTCGTGATCTTGCCGAGGGCCTGGCGATCCGCCGAGCACGATACCGCCAGCGCGACCGGGCAGCTCGCACCGTGACGCGGCAGCCGGATCACGCGTGCGTCGTGGCAGAAGTACTTGCCGCCGAACTGTGCTCCGATCCCGCTCGCGCGCGCGATCTCGACGACCTTCTGCTCCCACTCCACGTCGCGGAACGCCCGACCGAGGTCGTTGCCGCTCGTCGGCAGCTCGTCGAGGTAGTGCGCACTCGCCAGCTTCGCGACCTTGAGCGTCTGCTCGGCGCTGGTGCCGCCGATGACGACCGCGAGGTGGTACGGCGGGCACGCCGCGGTACCGAGCGAGCGCAGCTTCTGATCGAGGAATGCGGCGAGGCTCTTCGGGTTGAGCAGCGCCTTCGTCTCCTGGAACAGCAGGCTCTTGTTCGCGGACCCGCCGCCCTTCGCCATGAACAGGAAGTGGTACTCGTCGCCCTCGGTCGCGTAGAGCTCGATCTGCGCCGGCAGGTTGTTGCCGGTGTTCTTCTCGTCGAACATGTCGAGCGCGGCGACCTGCGAGAACCTCAGATTGGCCTCGGCATAGGTCTCGAACACGCCGCGCGCGATCGCGGCCTCGTCGCCGCCTTTCGTCAGCACGTGCTGGCCTTTCTTGCCCATCACGATCGCGGTGCCGGTGTCCTGGCAGCCCGGCAGCACGCCGCCGGCTGCGATGTTCGCGTTCTTCAGGAGCTCGAGCGCCACGAACCGATCGTTTGCGCTCGCCTCCGGGTCATCGAGGATCGTGCGGAGCTGCCCGAGGTGACCGGGCCGCAACAGATGCGCGATGTCCCGCATCGCGGTCTTCGTCAGCAGCGTCAACGCCTCGGGCGCGACCTCGAGGAACGTCCTGCCGTTCGCCGTGAACGTGCTGACGAAGTCGCTCGTCAACTGCTTGTACGGCGTGTGCTCGTGGTGACCGACCTGAAGGATCTCCTGGAACTCGAACGTCGGGGGCATCTCGACCGGCAGTCTACGCCATCTTCGAGCGGGGGCGCGCCTCTCGGCTCGCCGCGTACGCCGCGCGGCGGATCGCGTGAACGAGGCCCACGGGCACGATGTCCGCGCCGGCGCGGAACGGATCGAACGCGAGTGCATCCTGATCGAGGAAGACCTCGCGCTCGAGATGAACCACGGCGACGGGATGCCAGTCGATCGTCAGCGTGCGCCGCGCCTCGACCCACCAGCCGGCATCGTCGCGACGCACCGCCTCGCGCAGGCGTGCGATCCGCGAGCCCCCGATCGCCGCTCGCCCGATCGGGCGAAGCCGCAACTCGACGCGCCCGACCGGTGGAGCCGCGAACGGCGACACCGCCCAGTAGCTCTGCAGGAAGTTGCTCGCGTCGGTGGTGAGCGCAGACACCGGCATCGTCAGCGGGCTGCGGATCGTCGCGAACAGGAGATCCTGATCTCCGGGCTCGGCGGAATCGGTGATCGCCGGCCCGCGACCCGGCCGGATCCGCATCCCGACGCCGAGCACGTCGAACCACTCGCGCTCGCGCTTGGACAGCGCGCCCGAGACACGCACGAGCACGCGCCCATCGAGCCTCGCCCCGAGCGCGTCGAAGTTGCCACCCAGGATCGGCTCGATCCGCCCGCTGAACGTGTGCCCCACCGGATGGAACATCCGAGCCTTTCGGAGATGCGCGATCGCGGAGATCGCCGGGGCCCAGATCCGACCGATCGCGTCGCCGAGCATCTCGCGAAGACCGCCGTGCGCTTTCGCTCGCTCGGGCGAGTCCGCACGCGGAGTGTCATGTAGGTCGGCGCGATGCTGCATGCACAACGCCTGCTGCA
>JAYVLW010000324.1:0-7084 GCA_043759315.1 Myxococcales bacterium | reverse complement strand
GTCACGGAACGGCGGCGCGCGATCGGCGCCTCGATCGCTCGAGGGGATATTCCGGGGATCGCGCGCGGCTACCTTCGCCTCGCGACCGAGCTCGCCAGCGATGGACATCACGCCGCCGCGGCGCGCGAGCTCGAGGAGGGGATCGACGTGATCTCAGCCGGCCGTGGGCATCGAGCGGCCGGCGTTCCGGCGGAGGTCGACGAGCTCGTGTTCGCGCTCGCGAACCTCTACGAGCGGGCCGGGCTACGCGAGCGGGCTCGCCGGCTCGTCGGGCCCGCCGACCGGCACCGCACGCTCCCAGCGACCGCCGTGTGCTGACATCCGCGGCCACCGGAGGAGGTCGCGCACGGGTTGCGCGCGCGCGGCCATGAACCTTGGAACGGCGTCTGCAGTGGCTCCTGGGCATGTCCCGCAAGATCCTCTGCCCGATCGACTTCTCGCCCGGGTCTCAGCAAGCCTTGCGCGCAGCCGTCCGGCTCGCGATGGATGGCGACACCGAGCTCGTGCTTGCCCACGCGTGGTACCTGCCACCCCTGGCGTTTGCTGGCGAGACGCCGTTCCCCGCACAGATCGTCGACACCATGGTCGCCGATGAAGAGGCCGCGCTGGCAGCCGCGCTCCGTGACGCGAAGGACCTCGGAGCTCCCCGCGTCTCGCCGCTGTTTCTCACGGGCCGCCCGTGGGAGCGCATCTGCGAGACGGTCGAGGCCGACCCCGCGTTCGACCTGATCGTCCTGGGCACGGAGGGCCGCACCGGCCTGCGTCGCGTCCTCCTCGGTTCGGTCGCCGAGAAGGTCGTCCGCCATGCGGCTTGCTCGGTGCTCGCGGTGCGCGGGAAGAACGGCACCAGCGCGTTCAAGCACATCCTGTGTCCGATCGACTTCTCGCAGGGATCGCGCGCCGCGATGGAGCAGGCGGCTCGTCTCGCGGATCCCGACGGGCTCGGCATCACGCTGCTGCACGTGCTCGACCTTCCCGTCCGGTTCTCCGGGGAGCCGAAGGTGGCCGGGTTCACCGAAGATCTCGATCGGCAAGGGGCGCGTCTGCTCGGCGAATGGGCCGCCGAGCTGCGCACGCGCGTCTCGGTCCCCGTGGTCACGCGGACACGCATCGGAAGTCCGGGAACGCAGACCCTGTCCGTGCTCGAGGCCGAGCCCACGTTCGATCTCGTCGTCGTCGGAAGCCACGGGCGCACCGGGCTCGGCCGGGTTCTCCTCGGTTCGGTTGCCGAGCGGATCGTGCGACACGCTCCGTGCCCCGTGTTCGTCGCGCGCCAACGGGAGGTGACCGATGTCGCTCGATGACTCGGACCGACACACACCATGGACGCGCGACCAGCTGTGGTCCGAGAACGACGCACGGGTCCAGCGCAGGCAGGGACGCCTCCTGATCAGCATCGTTGCGGCGACATGGTTCGCTGGAACCATGGCGTCCTATCCCTGGTCGCTCTCCACCTCGCCCGAACCGCCGGCGCCGTCACCCTCGCAGCCCGGTCACGGCATCCTTTGCCAGGTCGACCAGGACTGCCGGCCTTGGAACATCCCGCTTCAGATGTGGCGACACGGATCCCCGTCGGCCGCATGCCGTACCTACGCGATCTGCCGCGGCGGGAGCTGTCGCGTCGTCGACAATCATCGGTGCACGAGCGACCACTCACTCGTCATGCGCGACGCGCCCTGACGTAGGGCGAGCCGTCGCCGACGCTAGCTCTCCAGGAAGCCGGCCGGGCACAGGCAGGTTGCGAGCATCACGTCGTTGATGTCCGCGTGCTCGGTCCACGAGGGCAGCACGCGATGCTCACCGTGCAGCCAGAAGGTCTCGATCTGCTCGCGAAGGTCGGCGTGACGCTCGATGCGAGCGCACGCGGCTCGCGCCTCCTGCGGACGCGCCGCAACCGGGATCCTGGCATACGCGGCGAGGCCGATCGCAAGCCCGAGCTCGCGGAACGCGAGTCGGCGACCAGCGGGCTGCGCGACGTCGTGAAGGCCGGCGTAGAACTCGAGGCCCGTCGCCGTGGCCTCGAGGAGCGCGAGGATCAGGCCGGAGGGTGCGTTCGGGAGCCTGGCGAGTCGCCACGCGTCGACGAGCAGACCGCCGAGCCCCAGCGGATCGGCCGTGGTCAACGCGTGGTGATCGACGAGCGCGGCGTACGCTGCGATCGCAGCGTCCAGCGATGGCAGCATCGGCGAACGGAGCGCATGCGCGGCGGCGTCGAGCTCGAGACACGTGACGAGACCGTCGAGTGGATCGTGCTGCCCCATGGTGTCCACGAGTGGTCGCGACAGATCCACGCTCATCTTCCAGACCATGCGTCGCGCCTCCGGCGGTCCGGCAGTGAACGCGTGGTGAGCGGTGTGCGCGAGCTCGCGGGCCCAGACCAGCGGCTGGTCCTGGCTCGTCTCGCGCGCGAGGCGATCGAGGGCGGTCATCCACTTGGTCAAGTAGTGGAAGTACTGCCCATCGCGATCCCACTCGGCTCGCTGATCGAACGCGTCGTCGGAGTCACGCTCCAGCTGTGGCTTGCCGATGCGCAGGCCTCCGAGCGTGGGATGTCGCTCGCCAGCCGCCTCGTCGAGGCCGCTGATCCAGCCGGTCCGCGGATCACCGACGGCGTAGCGGCCGAGGACGTGGTGGACCTGGTCGACGAGCTCGCTGGCGAGCTCGCGATACCGCTGCTTCTCCGTGATCCGCGCGAGCCCGAGGAAGTTGCAGACGGCGAACGCGTCGGTCCACAGGTAGCGCCGTGGCGCGCGGCGGCCACTCAGCCCCGTTCGCTCGGCATACCGCAGCATCAGCTCCGTCGCGTACTCCGTGCGCGAGTCACGTACTACCCTCGGCATGAACGACCGTGTTGCACCGTACGTGCCGCAGCGGGTCTGATCACCCGCTCAGGCGTCTCGGCCTTCTGCACGAGCCGGAGCGCCCCGTAGAACACGCCCAGTTCGGAGTGCCGGCGACGCCGTCGCCCCCGCCCTCGGACCAACGCTCTGTGAGGCTGCGCGTTTCGACGGTGCATCGGATGATAGTGGGCTGATCTACGATGACGAGCTCGAGCGAGGCCGACATCACGTGCGAGCGGGGTGGGATCGCCGAGGTGTCGAACCGCAGCAGCGCGTGCCTCTCCGAGCTCTCGTCGAGCAGGCTCAGATCGGAGTCGCGTGCAGACGAGATCGACAGCTGGGGGCTGGCACCGAAGTTCGAGCTCCACGACTCCGAGCTGAGCGTCGTGTCGATCGTGACTCCCTGCGCGGTCGCGGTTGGTCGTTCACCGAAGGTCCACGTGGTCGTCGACCGATCGTCGAACGCGACCCGACCACAGCCGAGCCCTGCCACCAACAGCCAGCACCACCTCATCGCTCCCAGCATATCGCGCGCGCCAAAACGATCCGGTGCCGAACACGCGATCTGCACGCGCATGTTTTGCGCGAGCTCGCCGACGTGAATATCGCCGGCTGTCTAGGGTGCGTGGAGGTGGACCTTGAGCTGCAACCAGCGTGCGATCGCACGTTCCGCGTTGACCCGGCAGAGCTGCTCGACCTCGACCAGCCCGGAGTGCAGGGTCGGCCGATCGCGGACCAGCTCCGCGAGCCTGCCGGCAAGGTGGCCGAGCGTCTCCAGATCGCCGTTCGAGACAGCCCACTCGGCGCCGACGCACAGCTCGCCGATCGTATGGCCGGGTGCGGTCCTGTGCTGCGTCTTCATTCCAGCGGGTACAGCAAGCAGCGTGCCGCGATCAGCGATGAATTCGCCCCGGCAGCAGGCCCTGCGGCCGACGCGGCGTGACAGCGACAGCCTGCGCGTCAGTGCGACGGCGCCAGCGCGCGCAGCACGTCGACGTACGACACGATGCCGATCAGCGCGCCGAACCGATCGGTCACGGCGAGCGCGCCGACCCGCTCGTCAGCGAATCGATGCGCCAGGTCCGCGATCGGCGTATCGAAGGCCACCGAGGCACCGGGACGCGACATCACGTCCGCGACCCGGTACTGCGCGAACGTCGCCGTGGGGTCCGCCACGTACTTCGCGGGGTCGCCGACGGCGGTGCGCACGTCGCGATCGGAGAGCATGCCGACGATGGTGCTGGTGGGATCGACCACCGGGAGGTGTCGAACGTGGTGATCGATCATGATCGCGACGGCGTCGGCGAGGTAGGTCTGCGGTTGCACGGCAAACGGATACGAGGTCATCGCCTCCGCCGCGGTCGAGGTCTGCGCGGACCGCGGCGTCATCGCCGAGCGGACCTCGGCATCGAGGACATCGGTGACGGTGGCGATCCCGAGGAGCTTCCCACGCTCGACCACCGGCATCGCGCCGAGCTTCCCGGCCGCCATCCGGCCCGCGACCTCGGTCAGCGAGTCATCGGGCCCGGCGGTCTGAACCGGTGAGTGCATGGCCACGGAGACCGGCAGTCCCCACCAGCTGTTTCCGTCGGCCCGCGCGCGCGCGGCGAGCACATCGCGCTCGGAGAGCAAGCCGACGAGCTTGTCGCCGCTCATCACTGGGAGGTGACGCACGTGGCTGCGGTTCATCGCCGCGTAGGCGACCCCGAGGGCGTCGGTGTCGGAGATCGTGTACGTCCCGGGGCGCATGACTTCGCGGAGCTTCATGCATCCACGACAAGCATCCGCGGTGCCATCGCAGGGTCGAGATCGCGCGCAACTCCTGCGTCGTTGTCGACGAGCGTGCAGCTCGTTCGCGCTCCGCGTCATGGAGACACCGACCTCGAACGGCACGCCCGATGCTTCAACGGAGAGCACCCCACAAAGGAGCTCGCCATGTTCGATCACAACGGCAGGTCCCATTCGATCCAGGACAACCTGGAAGACAAGCTCGACGCGATCAAGACCCAGGTCAGGAAGCTCGTAGAGCAGGTCTCTGACACCACGAAGCCGGCGGTCAAGCGCATGCGGTCGTTCGGCGAAGAGGCCACCGATCTGATTCGCGCGCACCCGATCGCCGCCGCGGGCATCGCGTTCGGCCTCGGCTACGTCGTCGTCCGGATCGCGAGGAGGTAGGCCATGCAGCTTGCATCACTGCGCGCGGCGATCGTCGAGCACCCGTGGCAGGCGCTCGCCATCGCCATGATCGCGGGCGCCGGTACCGCGTTCGTCGACGCCGAGCGGCCGCCGAAGCGCCGGTCCCTGCTCGTCACGCTCGCGGCCGCGATGATCCGCGGTCTCGCCAAGGGCGAGGCCGTGTCGTGGATCGACGCTCGCACGCGGCCCTATGCCTCGGCGGATGGTCGCCACGGCCGTGCCGTCGAATCGCCCCGCGCGTAGATGCGCGAAGCACTCCCGCGGGTGCTACGCGAGCAGCGGGTGCTCGCGCAGCTCCGCCCGCAGCGATGGCGGGGGCAGCGCTTCGATGGCGGAGGTCTCGTCGAACCAGATGTACTCGTCGAACTGCGCGGGCAGCACGGCCTGGAAGTAGTGGCTCGCCAGCTCGGTATCCGGCCGGTAGACCACGCCGATCGCCCGCTCGAGGCGCGGGTCGGAGAGCTCGTCGCGGAGCACGTCTCGCGCGGGGTCCCGCAGGTGGAGGAGGAACGCCGGAACCCCCGCATCGTGGCACAGCCGCTCGTAGCTGTCGGCGCGCGCGGGTCGCACGCGCATCCGCTGCATCGGCTCGTCCCACGCGTGCGCCGCGGCGACGGTGCCATGATCGGTCCCGAACCCCACGACAAACAGCTCCTCGCCGAACGCCTGGCGGCAGAGGTGGCCGACGTTGTGTTCGCCCCGTGCCGCCATCTCGGTGGCGGCCGCGTCGCCGACGTGCGAGTTGTGCTCCCACACGATCACCTTGGTCCCCGGGCCGCGATGAGCGGTGATCGCGCGGAGCGTATCGAACATGTGCTGATCGCGCAGGTTCCACGACTCCACCGAGCCGTAGTACATCGCGCGGTAGTAGCGCTCCGCGCCGGCGACGACGGCCGCGTTCTGCGCGGCATCGAAGAACTCGTCGCCGTCGTGGGCGGTGTACTCGACGCGCTTTGCGAGTAGATCGCGGAGCATCGCGACGACGTCGCGCTCGCACGACTGCAGCCGGCTGAGCAGCGCGGCGCGGCCGTACGCCGCCGGATCGTGCTCCCACGGTGTGAGCCGGCCATAGCGTTCGCGCGCCGCGCCCGCCGCCGCGGGATCGACGCGATCGAGGTAGCGCGTCACCTCGAACGCCGAGGTGTACATGCTGTAGAGGTCGAGCCCCGAGAAGCTGACCTGCGTGGAAGCCTCGGCGTTGTGGAACCGCAACCATTCGACGAGCTGTCGGGTCTCGGCGTTGCGCCACATCCAGGTCGGGAAGCGCGCGAACGGCTGCCACGGACGCTGCGCGGGCCGCCCACCGCGGACGTAACGATCGATCGCCGCGGCATCGGGCCAGTCGGCCTCGACCGCGACCGCGGTGAAGCCGCGCCGGCGGATCAACTCCTGCGTGATCCGCGTACGCATCCGGTAGAACTCCGACGTGCCGTGCGTGGCCTCACCGAGCAGCACCACGCGCGCATCGCCGATCCGCTCGATCAGCGCATCGATCGGTGCGTCCTCGATGCGAGCGATCGGCTCGGCGCACTCCGCGACAAGCTTCGCCACAGTCCCGGCACGGGTCACCGGGCTCGGCGAGATCAGCGTACCGGTCGAACGGCGCGGGATCGTGCCGCGCGGCGCGCGAGGTCGAGTCTCCGCGTCCGCCCACCCCTGCTCGCCGATCAGCGGTACGAACTGCACGGCGCCGAGGTCTTCGCGGCGGTACTCCGTGGGACCGGATCGCGTGACCCGCACCAGCTCCTGGCCGCGCCCGGAGCCAACCGGCATGACAAGACGCCCGCCGAGGACGAGCTGATCGAGGAGCGCGGGCGGCAGCTCTGGCCCGCCGGCGGCCACCACGATCGCGTCGTACGGCGCATGATCGGCCCACCCGAGCGTGCCGTCGCCCAGGTGAACATCGACGTTCGCGTAGCCGAGAGCCACCAACCGGGCCGTCGCCGTGGTGGCGAGCTCCTCGATCCGCTCCACCGTATCGACGTGCTTCGCGACATGGGCGAGCACCGCCGCCGCGTACCCCGAGCCCGTGCCGATCTCGAGCACCC
>JAYVLW010000323.1:0-3710 GCA_043759315.1 Myxococcales bacterium | reverse complement strand
CGGACACGCCGGAGCACCGCGCCGCGATGGACGATCACTGTCCACGCTGTCACATGCGCAACGGCACGACGTCCAACGTGCCGCTCGTCGCGATCACCGATCACTGGATCCAGAAGCGACCGCCGCCGATCCGAAGCTCCAGCCGGGGATGCCCCACGCGTCGTAGTTCGCGCGATTGCCGCGGATGTAGACCATCGCGTTGAGGCAGCTCGTGCCACCCAGCACCTTGCCCCGCGGCCAGAAGTGACGGCGTTGATCGCAATGCGCCTGGGGCGTCGTCGAGAACCCCCAGTCCAGCGGACCGCGCCACAGGGTCTGGTACAGCCCCGGAGCACGGATCTTGAACGAGCGATGCTTGGGCGGCCCTGCCTCGATCAACGCGACCTGATGCTCGCCGCTCGCGCTCAATCGGTTCGCAAGGACGCAGCCGGCGGAACCAGCCCCCACCACCACGAAGTCAAACATGCACGCAGTGTAACGTGTTGCGCGCTCGCCACGAGGCGACACCTGCGTGCCGCATCGTCGACGGACGATCGAAGCCAGCGGAGTACTCGCGTCGGAAGTAGCAGTAGCGATCAGCGCTGGCGAACCGGCGCACCGACCGCCGGTTCGCAGCTCACGAGGTCGTCCTCGTTCCTCGAATGAGGGTCAGTTGCCAGCGATCAGGACTGCCCGACGCGGCGGGTCTGTGTCGGAGATGTCGAGCGCGCCTCGGCAGGATTCGCGCGCACGCGCAGAATGCGCGCGTTTAGTCGTTTGGGGTAACGCACTGCGACGATGCAACTCGTCGCGCCGCGACGGAACGCCGCATCCGCGAGCGCCGCGATGCACGCACAGTGGGTGGAGGAGGTTCCAATGGCCAGAGCGCTCGTCGTGTGTCCCGCCACGGAGGACCTGGAGATGATCGAGTTTGTCGACAGTCCGCTCGGGGTGTTGATCCACGCGTGTTCGAGGTTCCGGCCTGTCACCGCGCTGGCGTGTGGACGCGCCTGCGCGCAGAAGGGACGCTGTGATCTCGGGCAGTCGGACGCCCCGTTCGAGATCGACGAGGAGGACGACACCCAGCTCCAACTCGACGTCGTCCCCGAGATCGCAGCCTCCATCGACGAGGGGTGAGCCGAGGAGCGCCCGCGGCGTGTCGGCCGCGAGCCGCTGACGCGACCTTCGTCCTACGCGACGGGAAGCACCGACGCTGCGCGTCCGCGCACTCGCTCCACGAGTTGGGGCCACCATGAATGAGCTGAGGCACTCGACTTGCAAGTTGAGAACCTTCGAACCGTTGCGATGGTCATGGGCAGGCCGCAGTCGCGAGGTGGAACGTGAGCAGGTTGACGTGAACCACGCACCCGTCGGGGTCGACCATCGGGATGCCGCCGCCGAGTAGACCACCGCTGATGCCGTTGAAGGTCGCGTTCCTCAGCGTGCCCTGGATCTCGGTGTCGCAGCGTTTGCTGAACCGGATCGTCCCAGCGGTAGCGAGGTACGACGCATCGAGCGCGAAGTTCTGGATGTCCAGACCCACCAGCGAGCCGACGAACGGGGGCGATCCGAGCGCGACTGTCGCGAGATCGATGTCCGTGTCGAGCGGAATGCTCGCGTCGTAGCCGAACACCAGACCGTTGACGCCGCCGAGGCTGAGGGTCGGGGCGAGCGCGAGCGTGGCCGCGCCGGCGCCGAAGAATTGTTCGAGCCCGGTTGGAAAGACCAGGGAAGGGACGATGCCGACGGGGCAACTACACGCCGCGTTCTTGCAGACCTCGCCGCCGTGGCAGAGGTGGTCGCACTCGCCGCAGTTCGCTTCATCGGTAGACACCTCCGCCTCGCATACGGGAGCGTCGGGGATCCGGGGCGAATCGACCGGTGGAGCGTCCGGCGCCGGGGCTTGCAGGTTATCGCCGCACGCGGCGCACGAGACGACGAGCAGAAGCTGCCAGCGCACCATGCGGCGACTGTGCGCGTGTGCCGGACCGAATGCCAGCGCCGTGCCTCCGGGAGCCTGATCTTGGTGAGCGCAAGTGATCCGGGCAGAACGAGCACATCGAGGTGAACCGGTCGCCGTCGATCCTGCGCCTCGGCGCCGGCAAGAGCGGTTCGGAGCCGCAGCGCTCGGCCGGTGCCATCGCCTCGATCCGTGGGTCGCAGCGAGCAAGTGGCCGGCGAGTAATCCCATGTCCCAGCGGGGACGCGCGGATCTTCTCGCTCGGTATCCCGCGGTTGGGCGATGCTTCGTCCACAGCGTACGCCACCGTCGCCCGAGCGCACGCGCGGCTCGCGGAGACGCCCCCACGCTCGCGCTGGTCTACGGGCTCGCGATCGCACGCGACGTTCGCGCCTTCACCGGCCGGTGGGGCCACGCTGATCGATCCGTTCACGGCGTGACCGCAGGAGGACATCGCAGCGAGCAAGCGACGCCCGGTCCTCATCGATCGATCTATCCCGATGTCCCCGCGGGGACGCCGCGTGCCCGGATGTTCTTGATCGTGGCAATGCATGCGCATGTCGTCCGCGCGGGCGAGATCGAACGACTCGGCCGCATCGAGCGCGGCGCGCTTCGCCGCGTAGCCACGCAGCCGGCGGTCGATCAGTTGCCACTCGCTCGGTGCGTTGACGTCGGTTTCCCAGGTGCACTCGCTCGTCGTCTCGCCGCCATCCAGCATCGCAAACTCCTTTCCGCGCACGCGCGTGCTTCACCTCTAGCACGCGAGAAATCGACGCTCTCCGCGCGCTTCTCGTCGACGTTGGGCGGTGTCTTGCGCGCGGACCGCATGTGTCGCGACAGCGCAGCACCAGCGCGCGGAGAACGCTTCCTCGATGAAGAAAGCGTCACGATCGCGGGCGCGGTTCGCGAGACGCTCCAGATCCTGTCAAGAACAAACACGACGGCGGGATCTGTTCCTCGATCTCGTTCTAACCATCTGCCCAACCCATGGTCGTTGCCTCCCGGAAGGCGCCGCCACTGCGCGATGACGTCGCGCTTCGTCATTGGCTCCGGAGGAGGGCTTCGAATTATCACGGGACGCATGTGATGACGAGCCCTTGCTGCGTTCTCAACAACCTGTGTTCCGCCTGGTAACGAAGCCTTCCTCTGGATTCCGTACAGTCTGCCAGAGGAATGGCAGAGCGTCTCGACCAACGCGCCTTGGTTCGGTCCTGATGCTACGGTCGACGTCGTGTGGGAACCGATCAGCCGCACTTACCTCGACCAGATGATCGCAACCGATCTGACGATGTGCTCGGAAGACCAGCGCGTTTTCTTCGGGCGGGTGGCGATCGTCCCCGAGAAGTGGAGCCAGTCACCATGGGGCGACCGCGGTCAAGGCTTCTGGGTCATCGCGATCTGCGACAACAAGGTGCTCTGGTACAACGATATTGAAGACGGGTTCAATGTTTCGCGATTTGCAGCGCGCGGACGGATCCCTGACGAAGAGTATTGGTGCAACCAAGACACGCTCGCGATCGCACTTCCCGCGCTGACCAGCGACGACCGACTTCGACTCGGCCCACCTCAGCCGATCCGAGACAGCTGACCACAACGAGTAGGCCCTCGTCATTTCGGTTGCCTGGGCCACCGCTGCACCGGTAAGGTGAACACAGATTGGTCACTGCCATGATGAAGCGCTTCCGCCTCCGTTTCAGTTAGTCCTCGCCGCTTGCGGCTCTTGAAGGACTGATCCGTGTCGTTCGCGACGCGGGATTACCGGAGGTGCATC
>JAYVLW010000322.1:0-27062 GCA_043759315.1 Myxococcales bacterium | reverse complement strand
GAGCGCCGAGGCGGCCACGAGGACCGGCACGAGCTTGCCGCGGCGCGCCGCGGGTGCCGCGTCGGCATGGGCGAGGACTTCGGCGCCGAGGCTCTCGCGATGCGCGCGAGACAGCGGACGATCGGGAAGCGCCGTGAGGAGAGCATGCATCTCGCGCTGGCCATCGAGCAGCGCCTGGCACGGTGCGCAGTCCGCGACGTGGGCGAGAACCTCGGCGTCGTTCGAGGTCGCGGCCTCGGCGAGCAGCTCGGGCCCCGGGCACTTCATCGTGCACCGCCGATCGCCGCGCGCAGCGCCTGACGCGCTTCGAACACGCGGCGCCACAGCGTTCCGGTCGGGATGCCGAGAATAGCGGCGGCCTCGTGGCCGCGTTCGCCTTCCAGATCGACGAGGATGATCGCGGCGCGGAGATCATGCGGGAGCGCGGCGATCGCCTCGGGCAGCCGCGCGACGAGCATCGGATCCGAGGTGCGCGGCGTGGGCACGAGCTCCGCCACCACCTCGAGGGCCCGCTTGCGCCGGATCTCCGTGCGCGCGTAGCCGCGGACCTGGTTGCATGCGATCCCGAACAGCCAGCCGCGGACATGCCCCCCTCGGAACCGTGCGGCGCCCTGGTACGCGGCGAGGAACGTTGCCTGGACCAGGTCGTCGACGCAATCTGGATCGGACGCGCGCATGCGCCGCACGAACCGGTGCACCGCATCGACGTAGCGCTCGAACAGCAGGGCGCGCGCGGCGCGGTCCTCGGTCGCACACGCCGCGACCAGGCCATCGTCGCTGAGGTCGCGCGCGTGCGCCTCGGGACGGAGGCGGATCAGCTGTCCACGCTCCGGCTTCACAGCTCGTACCGGAGGCCTCCGAAGATCTCGACCTGCACCTTCCGGCGCTCCATCTTGCCGTTGATCGAATCGTCGGTGAACGACTCGTCGATCCGCGTGACCACGGGGCCGAGGCCGAAGCCCCACGACCTGCCGAGCCGACGTGTCACCAGCGCCGAGACCTCGCCGACGAGGAAGGTGTTCGACCCCTGGTAGGTCGTGAAGCCCCGCGTCGGCTGCATCTCGCCCCAGAAGGTCGCCTCGGTGTTGATCACGCCGACGCCGAGCGCGCCGCGCAGCTCCCAGCGGCCCCAGGTCACCGTGCGGCTCAGCTGCGCCATGACCTCGAGATCCTGCGCGCTGAGCGTGCCGAAGGTCCAGCCTCCTCCCGCCGTCATCAAGTCGTCGTGGTGCTCCGTGTACGAGAGCACGCCACCGAGCTTCCACGGGCCCGACGAGAGGATGTCCGTCTCGAACCGGAAGCCACCACCCTCGTTGTCGTGTTGCACGATCAGCCCCAACGAGAGCCACTTGTGCCACTTCGAATCGCGGGGCGTCGCGCTCGCCGTGACGCCGACGGCGCCTGGCGCCCCGACGCGCAGCGGATCGACGATCACCGTCAGCGGCGCGCTCGTCGGCGGAGACGGGGTGACCGCCACGGCCGGCGTCGTCCAGTCGTCGGCCACCCAGCTCGCGACCAGCACGCCCGCGCTCTGCAGGTCCGGCACCAGGCGCTCGTGGATCCGACCATCCGGGCGCTGCGCGAGCAGGTAATAGCCGCCGTCGGTCGGGACCACGCGGAGCTCGAGCGACGACGTGCAGCGCGGCTCGTCGCGAAGGTAGCGCTCGATCGCGTAGCGCACCTCGTCGGGAGCGCGGACGAACGTCACGCCGCACATCTCGGCCTGCATCTGCGGACGCGGATCCCTCCAGATCTCGGGTCGCGTCACGGGCTGCGCCGAAACCCTCGATGCCCCGACGACAGTCCCCAAAAAAACGGCAGACGCGAGCAGTTGGCGCATGGATTCCTCGGAGAAAGCTCGCCGACCGGCAGGTGCGCTGCGCACCGCAACGTTACCGCACCGCACCTGCCGGTCGACGAGTGACTTGTTCCTCCTTGGTTACCGCAGCCGGCGTTTTCATCGCGCGAGCGCCGGCTTTTTTGGATCGGACGCGCGGGGGTTCCAGACCCCATTGACGCGGACGAGCACGGTGCTCTCCTGCAGCCCCTCGTCCTGGCGATGGCGCACCGCCAGCTCGATCGAGCCCCAGCGGACGGCCTGGTACCGCACGCCCCACCCGGCCAGCCATTCGAGCTCGACCTTGTCGGTCTCGAGCTTCGGGGTCCACATGACGTCGCCGATCACCGACGTCTTCGGATACGGCGCCGGCGTCCACTCGAAGCCCGCGAACGGCCGGACCGTCGGCCCGAGGGACAGCTGCCGGTAGCCACCATCCGTGATCGCGCCGCCGAGGTGAAGGCGCACTGGCCCCATCACGCGACTCGCCACGAGATAGGCATCCGTGACCCGCGCACCGCCGAACGTGTGGCCGCGCGCGGCGAACGTGTTGCGGAGGCCGATCACCACCGCGGGCATCCCGGGAAACCAGGCATCCTGCGGTGCACCGAGCCGGAACGCCGCGCGCCCCAGGTAGAGCGCATCGCCCTTGAGGTCATCGGTGCACGTGACGCAGCCTCGCACGTCGGTATCCGTGCCCACTTCGATGCTCGCGATCCCGAGGCCGAGCGCGAACGTGGCGCTCCCATCGCCGCGCCGGTCGATCCCCGCGGTGGCGACCACGCTGCCTTGCGCGGGCAGCCACGCGGTCGGCGCGGTCAGCACGCGGGGCAGCGCGGGGTCCGCCGCCGCGCCCCGGGACACGAGCGTCCAGAGCGCGACGACCAGCATGATCACGAGGCGGTTCACGGTGGTGCTTGGTGGTTACTTCAGGCTGTCGACGGCGCGACGCAGCGCCCACGACGTGAACGTGACCTGGCCAAAGATCTGCGCGTCGAGCAGGTTCGCCGACGCGATATCCGGCACGCGCACACCCGATTCGAGGTTCATGAAGTCGGCGACCGCATACCGCACGCCCCACGACAGCGTCGGTCGGAGCCGGATCTTGTCGCGATCATCGGTGCAGTGGTAGCAGAACTCCGGCGACCACCCGAGGTCGACAAGGATCTGCGAGCGCGGCAGCGGGCGAAGCTCGATGCCGCCAAATGCGCGCAGCTGATTCCTGGTCGGTCCGTCGTGGAACGTGAGCTCGCGCCGCATCCCGGTGCCGGCCTCGAGCTCACCTTCGAGCGATGCATCCCAGAACGCACCGCCTATGTGGATCGCGGTGTTCTTGCCGAGGTGCTTCGACATCACGAGCGTGAGCTCCGCGATGCGCGTCTTGAACCCATCATGGTTGCGCTCGAACGACTTGCGGAAGCCGAGGGTCACGCCGGGTTGCGCGGCGAACAGCCGATCCTCGGCGACGCCGAGACGAAACGACGCGGTGACATACGGCTGGATCCTGCTGACCGACTTGTCCGCGCTGTCATCGCGCTCGCGCACGGCATCGGTCGTGGCGAGCCCGAACTCCGCGACGTCGCCGAGGCCGACGCGGTTGTCCGACGTCACGCCGCCGCCGGTATCGATCGACGTCCGCGAGTAGATCACCGCGGCCGGGAGCAGCCAGCCGGTCGGCGTGGTCAGCACCTCGGGCATGTTGATCGGCCCGTGCGGCGTGACCTTCCGCTTGGGCGTGTCGACGCCCGGCTGGTTCGCGTACGGATCGACGGGCGGCACATCGGGCGGCATCGTCAGAGGCACGTCGTTCGGCGTGCTGTTGCTGCCGATCTGCGCGCCGCTGCCGCTGCCAGCACCATCGGATCCGGCGCCACTGCCCGGACCGACAGGATCTGGCTCCGGCGGCGGTTGAGCCCGGGCGATCGCGGCGGTGACGAGCACCGTCGTGAGGACGAGAACGTTGGTTCGCTTCATGACTGATTCCTCACTGGTTTCTCCGGCGCGCCCGCGCGCTAATCGCAAAACACCCCTGCGGCGCGGCAGGCCAGCGCGCCCCAGGGTACGAACACCTCGGCACCCAGCCGGATGTCCCACTGCACGACCGCGTCCGGCCCGGTGGCCGGCGCGGCATTCGCAACCTCGAGCTGATAGCCGATGCTGCCGTCGATGATGATCGATGGGATCACGGCCCATCGCATGCCGAGCCGACCGAGCAACCCATAGCCGATCGTCGGATCGGTCTCGGTGCCCGGCGTCCAGCGAAACTGCGGAGCGAGCGCGATCTCTCCGACGATCCGCGCCGAGTCGTTCATGCGGATGTCGTAGCCAGCGGTCGGCAGGTACAGCGTCTTCTTCACCGGCGACACCGTCCGCGCGCCAGACAGCTCGATCTTCGCGCTCGAGATCCGGGTGCCGCCGTGAAGCGTCAGCCAGTCGAACGCCGCGAGCCGCCAGCGTCCGACGATGTACAGGTCCGTGACCTGCTCGATCACGTCGGTGTTCGACAGCGACTCGGTGCGAGGCACGCCGAGCCGGAACGCGACGCCCAGCACCGGGACGTTCGGATACTCGGGGATCGGAATCTTCACCTGCACGCCGACGCCTGGCAGTGGCGCGTTGACACCGGTGACGCTGATCGCCGCGGAGTGGCGATACTCGAGCTGAGCGAGATCGCCGAACCCCGCCGCCAGCACACCCGCGGAAGTCAGCAGACCCGTCTGCTGGAGCAGGCTGCCGTCGCCCGAGATGCTCAACATGTAGGCGCCGATCACGTCAGCCGTCGGCATCGCGAACAGGCGCGAGGTACGGAACGGACCGCGGAAGATCCGGGTGAGGGTGTGGTCCTTGTTCCGCGCCGGACCTGCCCCGTCGACGGCTGGTTCCGCTGGATCCGACGGATCCGCCCCCACCGGCCCGGTCAGGGCGAGGAGTGCGAGCAGCGGAGCCAGTGGTCGGACCATCTGCCTATCTTCATGAGGCCTCCGACCGTGAACTGGCCACGTCGGTGCCGTGAGATCCGCGTGATCGCCGAACGCTGCCGGATGCTCTCCGGCAAAACCGGGCCGGATCTGGCGAGACGCGACGGAGTTAGATCCGCGTGATCGCGCACCCGGCATGGCAGATCCGGGTACCGTCGAGCGCGTGGCGGAGACGCAGCGCGGAAGCCGTCTCGCGGCGCAGACCCGCCGCAGGCTAGGTCGCGACGGGACGACCGACGAGGAAGCGCGCGCGAATCTTCAGGGTCGCCTCAACGCCTACTCGAAGACGATGTTCTGGGCGTTCGTCGCGCTCATCGTGTTCCTGACGCTGACCTACCGGTTCGTCCTCGATCGGACGCCGGCGCTGTGGACGTACGTGTTCGCAGGCTCGACCGGGCTGCTCGCGGTGATGGCCGTGATCTGGCGCCTCGTCCTCGTGCGTCGCAAGATCACGCTCGAAGGTCTGTTCGCGATCGATCTCGCGTACGCGATCACGATCGGCCTCGCGTTCGGCGCCGCGGCGGCCGCGCAGTACGACTTTCCGCCGGCCGGCTACACGTCGCTGATCTTCTCCGGTTACAACGTGTTCATGCGGGCGCTCGTGGTGCCGAGCAGCCCGCGCCGCACGGCGATCATGTCGACGGTGACCTTCCTCCCCGTCGTCGCCTCCGGGGTGATCCTCGGAGCTACCGGCCACCAGGATCCAAACCTGCCGCCGATCGCGACCATCGTCGGCGGCTTCATGCTCGCCGCGATCTCCGTCGTCATCGCGACCACCGGTTCCCGCATCATCTATGGCTTGCGCCAGGCCGCCACCGAGGCGGCACAGCTCGGCCAGTACACGCTCGGGGAGCAGATCGGCCAGGGCGGCATGGGCAAGGTCTATCGCGCGCAGCATCGCCTGCTCGTGCGCCCGACGGCGATCAAGCTCCTGCGGACCGAGCTCGGCGTGGACAACCTCGACCGCTTCGAGCGCGAGGTCCAGGAGATGAGCCAGCTCACGCACCCGAACACGGTCGCGGTCTACGACTATGGCCGCAGCGACGTCGGCACGTTCTACTACGCGATGGAGTACCTCGCCGGCATCGACCTCGAACAGCTCGTGGGGCGGTTCGGTCCACAGCCTGCGGGCCGGGTGATCCCGATCCTCACCCAGGTGTGTGGCGCGCTGCAGGAAGCGCACGACCGCAAGCTCATCCACCGCGACGTCAAGCCCGCGAACATCATCCTGTGCGAGCGCGGCGGTCAGCCCGACGTGGCGAAGGTCGTCGACTTCGGGCTCGTGAAGGACTTCACGCACGGCACGGGCGAATCGACGCAGGTCGTGCTCGGCACGCCCGCGTACATCGCACCGGAGCAGATCACGGATCCGTCGTCGGTCGGCCCCGCGTCCGACCTCTACTCGCTGGGCTGCGTCGGCTACTTCCTCCTCACCGGGCGCAAGGTGTTCGAAGGCAAGACCGACATCGACCTCTGCCTGGCGCACGTCACGAAGACACCGACGCCCCCGAGCGAGGTCACCAAGGTTCGCGTCTCGCCTGGGCTCGAAGCGGTGATCTTGCGCTGCCTGCAGAAGTCCCCGAGCGCGCGGTTCGCGTCCGCGACCGACCTCGCCGTCGCCCTCGGCGAGCTTCCACGCGAGCAGGACTGGAGCGTGGGCGATGCGCGCGCCTGGTGGAACGACTTCCGGACCGCGCCCGAGGCTCCGAAGATCACCGAGCAGCAGACGATCACCGTGAAGGTCGACCTCGACAAGCACCCGGCGTGAGGAACGCGTGAACCGGCGTGCTGGGGAGACTTCCCCCGGCTATCCCTCCTCGAAGCCCGTGACCGTCCCCGCCCGCAGACTGTGGTTCGCAGCGCGCCTCACCTCGGCGCTCGCGGTGGCCGTCGTCGCGATCCTGTTCTTGTCGTCGTGGGCGCTGGCCGTGATCGTGGGCAGCGTGACCATCATCGCGGTGGTGATCGATGGACTGTTGCTCGCACGCAGCTCGGACGATCAGGTGGCGCTCGATCCAAGCCTGACGACGAACGAGAGGCTCACCGTCGATCTGCGCCACCGGCGCTGACCGGGCTCGCGAGGTAGTACCCGCGACCGGGCGCCACCGCCAGGAGTGCGTCGGCGCCGAGCTCCGCGAGCTGGCCGCGCAACCGTCGCACCACCTGGCGCACGTTCTCCTCGTTCGCGTACTTGGACTGGAACGGCAGATCGCGCGCGAGCTGCTTCGTGGCCACGCAGCCGCGCACCGCCGACGGCGACTCCGCTTCCTCGACCGCCTTCGCGCACAGCGCACGCAACAGCTGGAACTCGAGCGGCGGCAGGTTGTGATCGTTCCACTTCTCCGTGCCTGCCGCGCGGCTGAGCAACGAACCACCGGTGGCGGCATCACTCGCGCCGACGAGGCACAGCTCCACGGCGCCATGCGCGGTGACGAACCGGACGAGCCCTCCGGCGATGCTGCCGGTCTCCATCGACGGCGGCGAGGCTGGCTCGTGCACCACCTCGGCGAGGAACCACAGCGCGACGTCGCCGATCTTCAGCACACCGCGCGGCGGCATCTGGACGCGGCCCTGGACGCGCGTGCCATCGACGAACGTGCCATTGCGGCTGCCGAGGTCGCGCACCGTCCAGCCGCCGTCGGTCTGCTCGAGCCGGGCGTGCTCGCGGGATACCGAGGCCGCGAGGATCACCAGCTCGCCTTCGTGATTGCGCCCGATCCCGGTCTTCGTGCCGAGAGCATGGGCGGCACCGAAGCCATCGACCACCCACCCTTCCGCATCGGTGCCCTCCACCGTCGAGCGCACGTGATCGGCGATCAGCCCATCACACGGCGCGACATCCAGGGCGCACGCCCGGCACAGCGCGCCGACCTCCAACCCCGCTCCACAGCACAGACACCCCATGCCGGTCATCGAACCACCAACGGGGATCGTTCACAAGTACCCGCTAGTACCAGGACCGGATCCCGAGCAGATACCGCAGCGCCCCGACCGGCTCCGTCTCGAGGCCGATCGTCGCGCTCCAGTCGTGCGGATCGGCGATGTCCCGCGTGTAGGACGCCACGACGCGCACGCCGATCGTGTAACGCGTGTCGCCTCGGTGCGTCGTGTCGAACAGCTTCCATGGTGCGAGGTACCCGTACGCGACCTGCGCGGTGACGTGCTCGGTATTGCCACCGCCGCGCAGCATCAGCACGCCCTGCCCCTTGTAGAAGAACATGTCGATCGACTTCGGCACCCGCTGCAGCACGATCTCTCCACCTGCAACGATGTCGTGGAGGCCGCGCACTTCCAGCCACGGACCGATCCGCAGATCGCCACCGAGTCCTGCGGAGATCGTGGCCTCTGCACCGAGCGCTGCCTCGTAGGCCATCTCGTGCCCGTGACGCTCCGGGGGCGGGGTCGTCGACCGAGCGGTCTCCCCGGCGGTGGTTGGCTCCATCCCGATCGCGAGGCGGAACCAGGTCGACCAGTCGATGGCCGGCCGATGCGGGGCCTCCTCGACAAGCATCGGTGGGGGATGCGCGGCCGCCGTACCGGCGGAGAGAACCAGGACCATGACCGCCAGCGTTCGCACCGTTCGTCAAACGTTCCAGCCGACCAAAGGATCCATGGCCGTGCGCTGTCCTGTTCGTTCGCGCTCCGATGCTCGCGGGAACCCTAGAAGAACACGCTGAGGTGCACGTCGAACCGGTTTGCGATGCCGGGGCTCGTGCCGCGGTACAGCGTCTTCCAGTAGAGGTACTCGAGGCCGAGCTGGAGCGAGCTCTTCGGCTGGTAGCGCAGCGCGCCCCACGCGGTGCCGTTGGCGGAGCGCTCACCCGTCATCACGTCGTCCTTGAGGGCGAAGTCGCCCGAGCCGCCCACGGCAACCTGGTGGCGCTTGGTCGGCTGCACCGTGAATTCAAGCCACCCGCCGACCGAGCGCACCGACTTGTTCGTCGTGGGATCGACGTCGTGCCCTACCGCGCCGCCGATGTCCGCGGCGTTGCTGCCGCCATAGATCTCGGCAGTCCACTTCACCACCGGGCTCGGCACCTGGAGATGCGCGCCGATCGAGCGCGACGGCGACCGCTTGCCGTTCGCGAGCTCCTCGCGGGCGACGTGGCCCCACAGGCCGAGGAGGATCATCTGACCGCCGCGCATCGGCTGGCGGAGCTCGATCAATCCCTGCAGCATCGGCGTACCCGCGGCCATGCCGTCGACCTGGCCATCGCCATCGAGGTCGCGCTGATCGAGCGTGCCGGTCGCGGCCGCTGCCACCGCGATGCGGACGTTGTCGACAGGCAGCGCGGACAGCCGGAGTTGCGGGCGACGATCGCCGGTGTTGCCCGCGAACAGGAGTTGCGTGTTGTTCTGTACGCTCGGGTACAGCGGCGAGATCAGATCCCAGGTTTGCCCGGCAAGGATCTCGTACTTGTGGCGCACCGTGACGGTCGCATACGCGTGACGCAGCCGGATCACGTTGGTGCCCGTGCCGCCGCCGAAGTCGATCTCGAGCTTGCCCTCGCCCATGTAGCGTCCGTTGTCGTCGAGCTGCCATTCGTCGATGCCGAGGCCGACCTGGGACAGCGCCGGGGTCATCGTGAGCTCGCCGTCCATGCGCCCGGTCGCGGGCTCGTGTTCGACGAACAGCGGCGCGTGGATATCGGACATCCGCGAGTCATCGGCGAGGATATCGAGGCGCGCGGACCCGTAGATCGAGAGCGGGGGAGCCTCGTCCTCGTCGGCAGCCGCGAGCGCCGGGACGAGAGGAACGAGCGTGACGAGGACCAGGAGAGGCTTCCGCATCCGTGCGCAAACGCGCTGCGGGGAGTTTCGATCCAAGGAAATCACATCGTGGGTGTCGACGGCGCCTCGATGCCTGGCGCCCCGTTCTCGCCAGCGGGCCGGCACAGCGCGCCACGTGGCCTCCGGCCATTCGGTCAGCCGATAGTTTGGGCCATTGAACGAATCCGTGAGTGGGTGCGGCCATTTAGGTGCTTGCGTCCGCCGTGGTTTCCAGGGAGCCTGATCCTGCGTGGCTGTACTTGTGGAAGGACAGGTGCGTGATCGGCCGTGGGGGCAAACCCTCGGCGCGCTCGGGCTGCGCGGGCTGACCGGGCAGCTCACGTTGCACGCCGATGATAAGGACTACGCGATCGCGTTCGACCTCGGCGGCGTGATCGGAGCCTGGTCGCCCAACGTGAGCGACTCCGCACCCCGCGTCGCGCTGACAAACCACCTGTGCTCGTCCAGCGCCGTCGCGCAGATCGTGCGACGGATCGCGGCGCAGCCCGAGCGCGACGAGGTCGAGGTCGTCGCCGAGATGGCGCGCCTCACGCCCGACCAGGCCCTGCTGCTGCGCGAGAAGCTCGTCGCGCAGCGCGCGGCACGCACGTTCTCGGTCGACGACGGATCGTTCATCGTCGAGGACGAGATCACGATCCCGATTCCGATCATGCCCGGAAACGGGATCGATGTCCGGTCGATCGTCTACCTCGGCGCGCGCATGAACCTGTCGGAGATGCAGCTCGGTCAGGGGCTGCGGCACTTCGGCTCCTACTTCACGCTCAAGCACGACGCCGGGCCCGTTCTCGATCTCTTCGGGTTCTCCGACGCGGAGCGCACGGTCCTCGTCGAGCTGCGCGCGGGCACGAGCTTGCACGAGCTCGAGGCGGCGCACCGAGACATCGATCCACGCATGGTGCAGTCCGTCGTGTATGCGCTGTTCGCGTGCGGCGCGTGCGAGATCTCCGACGCGCCCGCGATGCCCCGCGCCGCGACGGTGCAGGTCCCCGGCGCGACGCCGCGCGCGCCGAGCTCACCGCCCGTCCTGCCCCCAGGCTATGCACGCCCCGAGTCGGTACCCTACGGTCCGTTCGTCGCCCGCACGTCGACGCAGGATCGGCAGGACAACGCGCGCGCACCTCGCGCGGACTCCGAGGGCATCGACCTACCCGATCCGCGCACGCTGCCGCCTGATCCGCCCCTCAAGCTCGATCTCCACAACCCGTTGCCTCCGGAGCCCGAGCTCGAGGTACCGGCGCAGAGGCTCGATCTCCGCAACCCGCGCTGGTCGGATCCGCCGCCGACCCGTGATCCGCGCGCACCGCGGCCGTCTCAGCCGCCCCTCGACCTGAAGAACCCGCGGCCGCCGACCGAGAGCCAGATGCCGGACATGGGTCTGCACGACACGCGGCCGATCACGGAGCCGCCGTATCCCGCGGGAGCGCCCGGCCGGACGGTGACCGAGAATCCGTTCCCGACAACGCAAGGCACCCCGGGCCGGTCGCCGACCGAGAATCCGTTCCGGACGCAGGGCACGCCGGGCGGACGGATGCCATCACCGACCCAGAACCCGTTCCCGATGCGCACGCCCACGCCTCCGGTGACCGGGCGCGCGCCGAGTGATCAGGAGTTCCCGCCACGCACGCCGACGCCTGGCGGCGAGTTCCCGATGCGCACCCCGACACCGCCGGTGCGAGGCCGCGTGACGACAGAGAATCCGTTCCCGCTGCGCAGCCCGACGCCGCCGGTCATGGGGCGCACCGCGACCGAGCATCCGTTCCCCCTGCGAGCTCCGACACCGCCGGTGGAGTCGCGCACGCAGAGCGGGGGGCGCATCCGCCCCGTCAACGGACCCGACGAACCGGGCGTTCCGCGTAACCGTGGGGCGACGACCCCGCCGCGCACGATGACCCCGACGGCGAGCCCGGCGGAACCGCTCAATCCTCCGTCGGGCCTCGGCACCACGCCGCGTCCGGGCGGCGCCCCGCCCGCGGTGGCTCGCACACCGAGCGATCAGCCGGCGGCCGCGCGCGTGCCGACCGCCAACCCGATACCGCGACCGGCGATCTCGCGCACCAGCACCGCCCGCAAGACCGCAGCGCTGATCGCCGCGCGCATGATCCTCCTGGAGCAAGGTGCGGATCACTTCTCCCTGCTCGGCGTACCGTTCGATGCGCCCGTCGAGCTGGTGCGCTCCACGTACCTGAACCTCGTGCGCCAGCTTCACCCCGACAAGCTCTCGGAGCTCGAGGTCGATGACACGTCGGGCAATGCGCAGAAACTGTTCGCAGCGATGGGCCAGGCGTTCACGGTGCTGACCGATCCGGTGAAGCGGCAGGAGTACCTCGTCGTGATCACCGGCGAGGCGACTCCGCCGCGCACGAAGACCGGCGACGAGGTGGCGTTGACGCCGGCACTCGAGGCGTTCCGCCGCGGCGAGGGTGCCCTGCGCCGCGACGAACCCCACGAGGCGATCGCGCACTTCCAGAGGGCGAACGAGCTCCAGCCCAACGACGTCGACTTCATGGCGATGCTCGGCTGGGCCCAGTTCTGCGCGGCGACCGACAAGCACAAGGCGGCCCCCGAGGCCCGCAAGCTGCTCGAGCGCGCCACCCAGCGGTCGCCGAAGCCGCTCGCGGCCCGGTTCCTTCTCGGCCGGGTGGAGCGCATGGTCGGCCGTGATCGCGAGGCCTTGCGCCACTTCCAGATCGTCCTCGAGGAGCAGCCGTCGCATGCCGAGGCGCGGGCCGAGGTCCGGGTGATCGAAGCCCGGCTCAGCGGCAACACCGGAAAGAAGCGCTGACGCTCCAGCCCCGTCTGGAGTATATGACCGGCCCATGAAGGCCGTGCGGGCGTGCGTGATCGCGACGATGCTCTGCGTTGGTTGCAGCGACGAGACACCCTCCGATGCACCACCCGTGATCTCGAGCGGCCTCGAGCTCACCACGGCCGAGGACACCGCCGGGATGCTCGCGATCGACGCGCGCGACCCCGAGGGTCTCGCCGTCACGATCGCGGTGACCGGTGCGCCGATGCACGGCAGCGCGAGCCTCACCGCGAAGACGTTGACCTACAACCCCGCGGCGAACTTCCACGGTCCCGACGAGGTCCGCGTCACCGTCTCCGACGGCGTGCGCTCCACCGAGGCCCTCGTCACGATCCAGGTCACCGCGGTCAACGATCCGCCCATCGGCACGCCGGACGCTTACGCGACCCAGGAGGACGTGCCTCTCGTCGTCCCGCACAGCGCGCTCCTCGGCAACGACACCGATCCTGATGGCGATCCGCTGAGCGTGACCGCCGTGGCCGGTGCGAGCGGCGGCAGCGTGAGCCTCACCGGCACCACCGTCACGTTCACGCCGACGCCGAACTCGAGCGGCGCCGCGGCGTTCTCCTACACCGTGTCCGATGGCGCGAGCGCCACCACCGCGACCGTCAGCGTGGCCGTCGGCGCGGTCAACGATCCCCCGGTCGCGAACGACGACACCGCGACCACGCCCGAGGAGGTGCCGCTGGTGCTCGCCGGAGCGGCACTCGTCGCGAACGACACCGACGAGGATGGCCAGACGCCGATGGTCAGCGCCGTGGCAAATGCGACCGGCGGCCAGGTCGTGCTCGTCGCCGGCATGATCACGTTCTCGCCCGCGGTCGACTTCAACGGCGCGGCCGGCTTCGACTACACGGCGAGTGACGGGACGGCCACCGACCTCGGGCACGTGGTGGTCACCGTCACCCCGGTCGAGGATGCGCCCGTCGCGGTCGACGACGTGGCGACCACGCCGCTCGGCACACCGCTGGTGATCGCGGCGTCCGCGCTGCTCGCGAACGACACCGACGCGGATCCCGGCGCGATCAAGCTGCTCACGGCCGTGCAGAACCCCCAGCGTGGGACCGTCTCGTCGAGCGCGGGCACGGTGACGTTCACACCGACTGCGGGGTACGTCGGCCCGGCGAGCTTCGACTATGTCGTCGACGACGGTCTCCTGACCGACATCGGCACGGTCGCGATCACGGTGACGCCGATCTGCGGCGATGGCCTCGTCAGCACCGGCGAGGGCTGCGATGACGGCGCCCTGATCGCGGGCGACGGCTGCAGCATCGCGTGTACGTCCGAGCCGGGCTGGGCCTGCGGCGGGCAACCGAGCGTCTGCAGTCCGATCTGCAACGACGGCCTCGTGCGCGGCAGCGAGGCGTGCGACGACGGCGATCCGGACGACACCAACGGCTGCACGACGAGCTGCGTGGTCGGCGTCGTGTGCACGGCGGCCGCCCTGCCCGGCGCGGATCGGTTCGCGGTGATCGCGAGCACCGGCACCTGTTACGCGTCGTTCGACGACGACCAGACGACCTTCACCGTCGCGGAGGCCAGCTGCGTGGCGCTCGGGGGGCACCTCGCCACGATCACGACCCCCGCGGAACAACTCGCGGTGCACGCCGTCCACAACCCGGCGCAAGCGCCGTACATCGGCGCGACCGATGACGCGAACGACACCGATCTCGTGTTCGACTGGGTCACCGACGAACCGTGGGGCAGCTCGAGCTTCGCCCCTGGCCAGCCGGATGACGGCCCGGCCGGGGATGGCGAGTGCCTCGTCGTCACGGGCGCGACCTCGGCGTGGGCCGACACCAGCTGCACGATCGTCGGCGCGGCGACCGGCCGGATCTGCGAGATCGAGCGCGCCGCCTGCGGTGACGGCATCGTGCAGGCGATCCGCGGCGAGCAGTGTGACGACGGCGGCTTCGCGCAGGGCGATGGGTGCGATCCGACGTGCCTGACCGAGATCCTCTACATCAGCGAGTACGTCGAGGGTTCGAGCAACAACAAGGTCATCGAGATCGCGAATCCACGGACCGCGCCGTTCGACCTCACCGCGAACGCGTGCGCGCTCAGGCTATTCGCGAACGGCTCCGCGACCTCCACCAATACCCTGACGCTCACCGGCACCATCGCCGGTGGCGACGTGTTCGTCGCGTGCAACACCAGCGTAGGCGCTGCCATCAGCCCGCAGTGCGACGTGTTCAACGGCGGCGTCATGGGCTTCAACGGCGACGACGCCATCACCCTCGAGTGCAACGGCAGCGTGCTCGACTCGATCGGGCAGACCGGCTTCGATCCGGGCACCGAGTGGGGCACCGGGCTGACCTCGACGGCCGACAACACCCTGCGCAAGACGTGCGGGATCACACACGGCGACCCGACCGCCGGTGACGTGTTCGATCCCGCCGCGACGTTCCGCGGCCTTGCGACGGATACGTTCGATGGCATCGGCGTCGCCACCTGCGCTCCGTGACGTTTTGGCTTTACCGGCAAACCGCCGGTTCGGTAGGGTCCGCGCTCATGCGCAACCTACCTATCGTCGTGACGATCCTTGGCCTCGCCGGCTGCACGGGAACGGACCCCAGTGCGAGTGGTGTGTTCCCGACCGCTGGATTCCTCGGCCGCTCCGTGCGCGTCGAGATCTCCGGTGACGCCACCGAGTGGGGCGCGAGCTCGAAGGTCAGCTTTGGCGAGGGCATCACGGTCGACTCGGTGACCGTCGCCAGCCCGACCGCGCTGTTCGCGGACATCACGATCGCCGATAACGCCCCGATCGGCCTCCGCGACGTGGTGGTCACGGGTGGCGACAACGTCACCCTCAAGCAGGCGTTCGAGATCGAGTCACCGATCACGATCACGCTCCGCGGCTCGCTCGCCCAGGGCTCGATCGCGACCGTCGACGTGGTCAACCACGACTTCGACACGCCGTTCGACACCACGAGCACCAGCGCCGGCCTGTTCTCCCCGCCCGTGTTCACGAACATCTCCGCCACCGCCGGCAACGGCGTGCGCGTGCAAGTCGACGACGTCACGCCGTACGGCATCTCGGCGACCATGCTGATCGATATCGACGGGCAGACCGGCCCGCTCGCGTTCACCAGCGGCCCCACCGGGAAGTTTCCGCTCGGCGCCGACGTCGCGATCGCCGCGCGCACCGCGATGCCGCTGACCGCGGGCATGACCGCGACGGCGACCAGCACGAAGCCGGTGGAGTCGTTCCTGTACGAGTTCACGCCGGCAGCGTTCCCGGCGCTCGCCCGGTTCCAGGTCGCGACCTCCGGCATGGGTAGCCCCGGCGTCGCCGTGCTCCCCGCGAGCGGACACTTCGCCGACCTTCTCGGCGCGGCGGCCGATCAGCGCCAGGTGGCGAAGGCCGGCAAGTTCTACGCGGTGCTCTACGACCTCTCCGGCGAGACCGGCGCGTACACGATCCGCGCGGGGTCCGCGCTGCTGAGCATCGCCGCCGACACCGAGCCGACCAACAACACCCAGGGCGGCGCCACGGCGTGCGCGCTGCCCTGCCTCGTCGAGAATGCAACCGTCGCGAGCATCACGGACCAGGACTGGTTCGTGTTCACGGCGGTCGCCAACGACGTGGGCAAGAAGGTCCGGGTCCGCACGAAGCCAGGAGATGACCTCACCGACACCCGCGTCGAGGTCCTCGCTGGCGCGACCACGCTCGGCGGGCCGAGCTCCGACAACGGCTATCACGAGAACCACCTGTCGGCCGCGATCCCCGCCGCCGGCCCGATCTCTACGAAGATCTTCGCCTCGCCGGAGTACGACCCGACCCAGACGCACTACGACGCACTGATCTACCTGGAGTAGTACGCTCCGGGCGTGGGCGCAGACATCGATCCGAACGTCGAGCTCCTCCCGGATGTCCCGATCGCGGGGCCCGAGGAGGATCTGTTCGCGCGCGGTCCGGTCGCGCGACGGATCGGCGAGCTCGCGATCGCCGGGCCGGTGACCGCCCCGCGCCTCGTCGCCCTGACGGGGGACAGTGGCTCCGGCAAGTCGTCGGTGCTGCGCATGGTCACCGCGCAGCTCGGCGCGCAGGCGGGGCTCGCGCTGCTCGCGTTCGATGCCAGCAACTTCGCGACGGCGGCGGCGGTGACGACCACGCTCGCCGCCGAGCTGGGGAGGCTGTTCGAGGCGCTGGGGGTGGTCGAGGCGACGGACAAGCTCCGCAACACGCTGACGAGCTACGGCGGCATCGTCTCGGGCATCGCGAAGCTCGCGGGCGTCAAGGTCGACGTCGCGGGCGCGCTCGAGCGATCGGCGGACGGGCTCCGCGCCGAGATCGCGCAGAACCTCGAGCAGCTCGACAAGCGGCTCGTCATCGTGATCGATCACCTCGATCGCCTCCCGGCGGCGGAGTTCGGCGGCGTGCTGACCGCGCTGCGCATGTACGCGGCGATCCCGTATGCGTCGATCGTGATCGCGACCGACCGGCGCGCGACGGCGGTGCGCGACGCGACGGCGGTGGGAGCCGACCCCACGGCGTTCGAGCGGCTGGTTCAGGTCGAGCTCGCGCTGCCGGCCGCGGACCGGATGTTACTCGCGCGCGTCCTCGGGGGAGCGCTCGATCGGATCACGACGCGCACGGGCCGCGATCTCGATGCCGCGCTGCCGATGTTCGACCCCGATGGCGGGCTCGCCCTCGCGCTGATCGAGTCACCGCGCGATGCGAAGCGCGCCGCGAATGCGCTGTCGGCGGCGGTCCCGCTGGCGCCCGCGGAGGCCGACCCGGCGGCGCTCGCACTCGAGATCGTGCTGCGCACCCTGGTGCCCGAGATCGACGCGGCGCGCCTCGCCACGCGCGACCGGATCAGCGCCAAGCAGGCGCTCTACGACGAGCTTGTCGCCGGCGTCACCGCACCCAGGCGCGCGCATGCGGCCCGCGCCGCGCTGCGATCCCTGGTCCTGGGCTAGCGCTTCGCCGCGATGTGGAGCGCGTGGTGCGCGGCGCCGATGCACTTGTCCATGATCACGGTCAGACCGGCGGCGGTCGCACGGGCAGCGGCGTCCTCGTTCGCGACGCCGAGCTGCAGCCACAACACCTTCGCCTTCGCGGCGATCGCTTCGTCGGCGATCGAGGGCGTGTCCTCCGAGCGACGAAACACGTCGACGATATCGACCGGCTCCGTGATGTCCGCCAGCGACGCGACCGCGCGCTGCCCGTGGACCTCGGTCTCGCGCGGATTGACGGGGATGACCCGATAACCGGCCGCCAGGAGCTGCCCGAAGATCCGGTACGACGGCTTCTCCGGGTTCGAGGACGCGCCGACCATCGCGATCGTCTTCGCGTCGGTCAGGACCGTGCGGAGCTGGTCGTCGGGGGGATTGGTGTGGCGCATGGTCATCCGTGACGCGCGGTGCGGGTGATCTCGCCCATCCGACCCGACTGGAAGTCGCGGACCGCCTGGACCAGCTCGCTCTCGGTGTTCATCACGAACGGACCATAGCGCGCCAGCGGCTCGTGATGCGGAACGCCCGCGAGCAGCAGGAGTCGCGCTGGCTCACTGGCCGTCAACCGCACGGCATCGCCCGCGCCGAGCACGCCGAGCTGACCATCGCGGATCGGGCGGCCGGCGATCGTGGCAGCACCCTGGAACACGTAGATCATCGCCTGGAGGTCGGGGGCGAGCGCGATCGTGACGTCGGCGCCCGCGTCGAGGGTCCAGTCCTGAAACACGATCGGCGTGTGGGTCTCGATCGCCGCGCGCACGCCGAGCGCCTCTCCCGCGATGATCTTCGCGCGCGCCTTGCCGTCGGGAGTGGCCGCGGTCGGGATGTTGGCGCCGGGAAGCTCCTGATAGCGCGGCTGCGTCAGCTTGAGCCGGGCTGGAAGGTTGACCCAGATCTGGAAGCCATGAACGCGCCCCCCGCGCTCGCGCAGCGCACGCGAAGGCATCTCCGAATGCACGATCCCCGCGCCCGCGGTCATCCACTGCACGTCGCCGGCGCGCAGGGCACCGCGGTGCCCCGCGGAGTCCTCGTGCTCGAGCTCGCCTTCGAGGATGTAGGAGACGGTCTCGAACCCGCGGTGCGGGTGATCGGGTGCGCCGAGGGCCTCCCCGGGCGGGTAGTCGATCGGCCCGAGCTCGTCGAGCAGAAGGAACGGATCGATCTGGTCGACCCCGGCCGTCGGGATCGGGCGGCGCACGATGAAGCCGCCGCCTTCCTCCTGGCGATGCGATGAGATGACGCGAGTGATGGCGCGTTCGGACATGGCGATCAGGGTAGCCATCGCACGCGCCCTGCACCGCCCCATCGCATGGAACAGCGTGTTCTACGCGAGCGCCGCTTCGAGCTCGTCGATCGCCTCGCCGCAGTAGACCGCGAGCCGCTGGAGGTGCGGGACCGTGTCGCGGCAGCCGGTGAAGCCAAAGCACACGTTCCCCGCGTAGCTGTTGCACGTGATGTTGAGCGCCTGACCGTGGACCGGAATCGACATCGGGTACGCCGCCTCCAGGCGGGCCCCCCGGAAGTAGCGCGCGTCTTCGGGCCCCGGAACGTTCGAGATCACGACGTTGAACGTGGGCCGTACGTGCCCCGCCGTCGACGGGATCATCTGCACGAGCGATGGCGCCGTGAGCATCGCGCTGTACGACAGGATCGCCGCCTTCGACATCCCCTGCAGCTGCTGCTTCGCGTGCCTCGTCGACGCGACGATGGTCTGGATCCGCTTGGCCGGATCGGCGATGTCCGTGGCGAGCGTCGCGAGGAACGCTCCGACCGCGTTACCGCCGCCCTCATCGTCCTTGGTGCGCACGGCGACCGGCAGCATCGCCACCAGCGGCGCAGCAGGCAGCGCCTCCTGCTCGATGAGGTACTTGCGCAGGCTGCCCGCGGAGAGCGCGAGGATCACGTCGTTGAGCGTGCCGCCGACCGCCTTGGCGATCGCCTTCAAGCGGGCAGTGGCGAGCTTCTGCGTGGCGAACCGGCGGCTCCGGCTGATCTTCGCGTTGAAGATGCAGCGCGGTGCCTCGAGGGGTGACACCAGCTCGTGATCGTTCGCCCGCCGCGAGCGGATCACGTTCATCAGCGCCCTCGCGACCGTCTTCCCCGCGCCGTATTGCGCGCGCACCGCGGCGAGGAGCTCGGGGAACAGGATGCCTTCGGGCTCGTGTGCCTCCTTGTCCTTCGGCTTGTCCTCCCGTGGCGGCCGCACCCGCGGCGGTACGGAGAAGAACAGCGGGTGCGAACGGTCGTCCGGATCTGATGACAGCGCGTTCGACAGCACCCGCATCGCCGAGAAGCCATCGACGAGGGAGTGGTGGACCTTCACGTACATCGCGAACCGCCCGCCCTCGAGGCCCTCGATCAGGTGCGTCTCCCATGGTGGCCGATGGAAGTCGACCGGGTAGCCGTGCAGGCGCGACACCAGGATGCCGAGCTCGCGCTCGTCGCCCGGCCTCGGCAGCGCGGAGCGCCGGACGTGGTACTCGCGATCGATGTGCTCCTCCTCCACCCATGACTGCAGCGGGTTGCGCAGCAGATCGGGCGACCTGAGGCGGAGGTTCCACGGCGCGTGCACCGGCGCTTCGCGCACCTCGTCCATCAGATCGCGGAGGTGATCGGGTGGCGTCCCGGGTGCCGGCGTGAACGGCAGCATCCCGGCGACGTGCATCATGGTCTCGCGCGATTCCCCATAGAGGAACATCGCGTCGCTCGGCGACAGCCGTTTCCCACTCACGAGGTCGATCCTACCCCGATGGCGGCGGGCCTGCGCCGGTCGACGCCTCGCGATTCGCGAGGACATGGTTACATACCAACCGGCGCATGCCCGAACAGCCCTGCCCCTGCGGATCGGGAGCCACGGAAGCGGCGTGCTGTGCACCGCTTCACGCCGGCGCGCCTGCCCCGACCGCGATCGCCCTGATGCGATCCCGGTACTCGGCCTACGTGCGCGGCGCGATCGACTACGTCGTGGCCACGCACGACGCTGCGACGCGCGCGTCGGTCGACGTCGAGGCCGCTGCGCGATGGTCGCGCGACACCGTGTGGCAGGGCCTCGAGATCGTGGGCACCGAGCGCGGCACCGAGGTCGACGACACCGGAATCGTGGAGTTCGTCGCCCGAGGCAGCACGAAGGGCGTTCCGTTCGCGCACCAGGAGCGCTCGCGGTTCTCGAAGGTCGATGGTCGCTGGTACTACGTCGACGGCGTCGCCCGCGCGAAGGCTCCCGCCACCACCGGCCGCAACGAGCCGTGCCCGTGCGGCAGCGGAAAGAAGTTCAAGAAGTGCCACGGCGCCTGAGCGCGGGGCTCAGTCGTAGAGCCGGGTCAGCGGCTCCTCGAACAGCTCCGCCCACAGCTCGGTCGCCGCGCGACGCAGCTCCACCGTGTTCTTGATCGAGAGCGGTCCGACGAGAGCCGCGAGGCGATCGCGATCGATCTCGCCGTTGTGCACTACCGGACCGTGGGATGCGATGCCGAGCTGGCGCGCGAGCCCCTCGACGACCACCACGGCGACGAACGCCTCTTCGACGCGCGGGCCGCCGCGATGGAACGCGTGGCGCGCCAGGCTCCACAGCGTGAGCTGCGGCAGCCAGGTATCGCTCGCGATCTGGCTCAGGTACCCCGAGAGCTCGTAACGGGCACGCACGGCGAACGGCTCGTTCTTCCGCTCCGTGAGGATCCGCGCGAGCGGCAGCGGATAGACCAGCGCGTCGGCACGATCGAGCTTGTGCTGCGCCTCGTGGTGCCGGACCGACGCGACCACGAGCTGGCGGGCTCGCAGCGTCGCCTTCTCGGGAGACTGGATGTCCGTGTACAGCGCCGCGAGCAGCTCCCTGCGGATCGCCGCGCCCGCCGCGACCGACAGCGACCGGCCGCGCGTGCGCGCCCAGGAGTCGTCGCCGACCTGGAACGGTGCGCCGACGAGCACCGGCAGCACCTGCGTCGCGAGCTTGTGATCGATCGAGTCGAGCAGCACGACCGGATCGTCGAGCTCCTCCGAGGTCAGGCCGAGCATCGCCGCCCCGCCACCGATCGAGTCCAGCCGCCGCAGATCGAGGGTGCGCACCTGCGTGTCGTTCGCCTTGACGAACGCCACCGTCTCGATCCGGTACGTGAAGATGCCGCGCTGTCGCCGCGGATGCTCGCCGAGGATCTCGGGATCGACGTAGTACCCGAGCTCGACGGCCGCGAGCTGGTCCGATACGACATCGATCCGCGCGCGCAGCTCGGCCGAGGTGTCGCCCCAGTCCATGCTGAGCCGCTTGAGGGGCAGCCAGCGCTCGAGCGTGTCCAGCATCTCGCTCCATGCGGTGCCCAGCGCGGGTCCATGGGACGTCATCGCCGGATCGCGGCGCAGCGTGGCCACCAGCGCCGCGCGCTTGCTCTCGTCCACGGGTGCCCCCCGCATGATCTCCGCGCTCGTCATCACGACCGCCGGGAAGCCCTCGCCGAGCACTCGTTCGATCGCGGGGTCGCGGCGCGGCACACCGCCATCACGAAAGACGCCGATCGCGGGCGGCGGCGTTGGCCGCTCGTACACGTACGCCCTCGCCGGCCCCTTGACCACGAACGCGGTCGCCGCCGCCACGGTGGTCGCGGTTGCGAGGGCGATCGCACCTGCGACGATCGTCGCGATCGGCCAGGTCGCCGGCGCCGCGGGTTCGTGCGTCTCGTGTGCGGCAGCCACCCTCACCGGATCAGCGAGATCCACCTTGGCCTCGCCTCGAATGATCAGCGCCGCAGCGCGCAGCACGTGGCGCACGCCCGCGGGATCCGCGTAGTCGGTCACCTTGGTGGAGAGCGCCGCCTCGAGCAGCGCCGCTTCGAGCAGGCGCCGGGCACGGCCGCGGAGGATCCAGTCGATCCGCGCGAGCGCGGTCCGGGCGACGTTGTCGTCAGCAGCCTCGATCGCAGCAGAGAGAGCGGCGAGCACGTGACGGCGGACCACATCGCTCCGACACCACGCCCCGCCCACGGTTCCCGAAACTTCGCGGGCGCATGTAGGCGCGGCGCCTCGCGTTCCCTCAGGGGTGGGCGGTGTCGATCTGCGGCGGGATGATGTTCCCCGCCGAGTCGCGGCACGGCACCGATGCGAGGTTCTCGTCCTTGCACGCGGTCGTCGAGCACGGGTACGGGGTCGCGAGCGCCGCCTTCGGTCCGATGAACATCGGGTTCACGCGCCAGCTATTCCCCTCGTTGTAGTACGCGTGGCACATCAGCTCCTTCTTGTTCCGGTTGATCACGAACTTGTAGGTCGCGTCGCGGAGGAACTCGACGTCGGTATCCGAGTCGCCTGCAGCGAAGTACTGCCGCTTGCCGTCGCCCCGCCGCTGGATCGCGCCGGGCGTCGCATCGCCGAAGATGACCTTGTTGATCCAGCACCGCTTGCCCTGGATGTACGTGATCATCTGCTGCTGATCGTCACCGAGCGGACCGCACCCCTCGAACTTGTACGTCATCTTGCCCGCGCCATCGACGCGCGAACGGATGCCGATCACATGGTCGGGTGCGACGCCCACTTGCATCGACACCGCCGCGATCGCATCCTGCGGCGACGCGGTGATGATCCACACGTCGAACCCACGCGTCTTCGCTGCGGTGATGAGATCCTTCGTCTGCGGATAGATCCGCAGCCAGCCATTCAACCCCGTCGTGGTGCCGATCGTCTGCGTCGTGCCTTCCGCCGCCGCGAGCTGCGGCGTCACCGCCGCGGTCATGAAGGCGCTCATCTCGGCGTGCGTGTAGCCGGCCATCAGCTGCGCGGTCCACGCATACGAGGGCTCGATCCAGCGCGCGTTGTGCCCGGCGAACGCCGCCTGCCCGCCGCGCGTCACGCTGTTGACGTACACGCTCAGGATCTCGTCCGCGCACGCGGTGTTCGTGGTCGTCGGCAACACCTCGCCCGCGGGCACCGTGATCCCGCACGCCGTCGCGAGCGCGGTGACCGCGGGCGCCGTCAGGTACGGGCTCGTCTGCGCCCAGTCCTGGTTCGGCGGCTGCTTCACCTTGTTGTTCGCGATCAAGTAGAACGTGATCGCATCGCCGAAGTCGTTCTTGCTGATCGTGTTGTCCCAGTCGAACGTGGCGACGGGCTTCTTGGTGGCGTCGTAGCCGGCCGACTTGCAGCCGACGGCATCGAGCCAGGCGATCAGGTCGGGCTTGTTCGCGCCGAACCACGCGAGCTGCGGATCGAGCACGCTCGGCTGCACCGTGCCGCACTTGTCCACCGGGGCGACCGGCGCGTCCGGCATCGGCGGCACCGCCGCGTCGGGTTGAAGGGTGGCCCCGTCGTCACCGCACGCGGCGCCGAGCAGGAGGGATGAGAACAGGAGGAGCTTGACGGTCTGCATTCCCCACGAATGCGCCCTTCCTCCGTGAGGACGACATGGCCACGACGTGATCATCGCGTGAGTCGGTGGATCACGCCGCCAAGGCTTCGACGAGCGCTTCGACGTGCACCGGATGGTCGCCGATCCCAGTTGCCTCGCTGTAGATCCGCCAGGTGTGCTTCGTGTTGTCGGGAAGCGCGAGCGTGAGCTCCCAGCCGCGGGAGTACGTCGTCTGCATGTTGCCGACATCTGCAAAGGTCTTCGCGCGGATCGACATCGTCACGCTGCGCCTCTCGAAGCTGCGCGGGGCGTCGCCGGCGACCTTGACGACGAGCCGGCGGTTCGTCAGCGCGGCAAACCAGATCCTCGCCGAGAGCATCTTGCGCTCGATCGCCTGAAAGCAGATCGGCTCGCCCTCGTCGGCTTGGCGCCCCGCTGCGACCTCGGCACGAAGCGACTCCATCGCTCCGCTGTAGAGCTCCGCGGCCGTGCCACGCAGCTTGCGGCGCATCGTGAACGCGTAGACGAAGACCACCGGGACCAGACCGAACGAGATCCATTGCCATGACTGCATACGTCCTCCTTGACTGGATCGTTGCCGTCCCCGTGCTCGCGGTTGCACGAGATCGTCAGTACGCGAGCGCAGCCCACCCGACCGGGTCGTCGTAGAGCTCGACCAGGCATGCCGAGCCATCGCGGCGGACGAATCGAACCGCCACGGCGACGACGCCGCCGCGCCATTCGGGCGCCGCCCGCTCGACGATGACCTCGACGCGTGGCAACAGCTCGGCAGCTTCGAGCCGCGGCTGCAGGCGGCGATGCCACACGCGTGCGGCCACCGTGCGGCGCAGGCTCACGGGAACGAGGATCACCGTTCGCGTCGTGATCCCGACCACCAGGAACTCCGAGGGCACGCCGAGGAGCTGTGCGGACAGCTGCACCCGCCCGAGGCCGATGGTCTCGCCCCGAATCGCGCCCCAGTCCGCCACGACGAGCGGCTCGGCCGCCGGAACGACCGCGGTGAGCACGGCATCGATGTCGCGCCCCATGGCGCCCACCGTCACTCGTCCTTGAGGTTGTCGACCGCCTCGACCTGATACAGGGCGTTGCCCATCTGGATCAGACCATTGAACGCACCGATCACGGAGTCTGCAGCGTGGCTCACGTCGTTGTCCTCCAGCGTCTTCCCGGCCTCGATCAGCCGGACGAGCTTCGCGGTCTCTGCCTGGAACGCCGACGCCCGGTCGACATAGTTCTTGAACGTGCTCGACAGCTTCGGGCCCTTGCTGGAGACGAACCCGGCCAGCCCCTGATCGTGCGGCGCGAGCGCCTTGATCGCCGTCACCGCCTTCGCGAGGTCCGCGGCCGAGTGGGCGCGCGTCACCTGCAACACGACATGCTTGGCCTGCTGGGTATAGAAGCGAAACCAGTAGCCGTAGCCCTTGTCGCCCGCGTACTTCGCCACCTCGTCGGTCATCTGGGCGTCCTCGATCGTTTCCATGCTCGCGCCCAGTGTGGACATCGCCGCGTCGAAGGTCGTGCTCGCGGCGGTGAGCTGCGCGTGCAGCTGCTTCCCCTTCGCGCCCTTGTCATCCTTGAAGCTCTCCGCCTGGTAGTACTTGTACGCGGTCTCGTAGAGCGCGACCGCGGCCTCCGCCGAGGTGATGGCGGCCTCCGCCGCGGGTCCTAACTTGAGTGACTCGGGCGCCGCTTCATTGGCGGCCGCAAACGACGTCCGGGCATCCTTGAGCTTGCTCGTCGCGAAGCTCGCGTCCGACAGACCGGGCCCCCGCCCATCCGGCGGCTCCCCGGTTGGCATCGCCGAGAAGTAGCCGGCGATGAGGCGGCTCGGGTCATCGAGCAACGCGTTGAAGCCCTGCGCGTACAGACCCATCGCCTTCTTCGAGTCCGCGCCCGTGGCGCTCTGGTCCTTCTTGCAGGCGGCGGTGAATCCGACGATGACAAATACGAGTGCTGCGATCTTCGACATGTGTCTCCTTGCATGAGGAGTTGCCGCAGGCGCCCGCAAGGTTGCACGCGCCGGTCAGGGTCGCGGGATCATGGCGGTTTCACGGGGGAGACCGTGGTGAGCCAGGATGCGAGCGACTCGCGCAGCTGGGGATCGCCGTCGCGGGGGAGCTCGCGCTCCGCGAGCCGGCCGAGCGCGATCGCGGCGTCGCGATCCCGCGCCAGACGGGCACGCGCCAGCGCGAAGCGGATCTGTGCAAGACGCACCGGGTCCGACGCGCCGGTCGTGATCGCACGGGCGGCGGCATCGAGCTCGCGCTCGATCTCCACCGGATCCCGGGACAGCTCTCCCAGAGTCTGATGAATGATCGCGCACGGGCCGCTCGGCAGACCCCGCGGAAACGCATCGCACCGCGCGACCGCCGCTCGGGCACGGGTGAGCGCATCGCCGCGGTTGCCGGTGACGGCGAGCGCACGAGCGAGCGTGGCATCGGCGTAGCCGAGACCGAGGTCCCGCTCGTCGGCCGTCTTCGCGACGATCGCGCGCCCGCGCTGCGCGAGGGTGACCGCTTCCAGACCGTGGCCTGCACGCGCCTCGAGGTCCGAGAGCGCGAGCAGGATCTGGGCGACCATCGGGTGGTCCGCACCGAGGCTCGCTTCGGCGATCCGGAGGGCCTCGCGATAGTCGCGCTCCGCGCCGACCTGGTCACCACGCATCTGGGCATGCTGTGCTCGCGCACCGTAGGCGTAGAGCAGCGTGGAATGATCGCTGCCGTACAACCGATGGAGGATCTCGATCGCGCGGTCGCTGGACGTCGCCGCATCGGCGTAGTGTCCACGCGCGGCTTCCGCGAGCGCGAGCTTCATGTGGATCGAGGCGACGTCCGGGTGCGCCCCACCAAGCGCCGCCTCGCCGCGCGCGAGCGCATCGCGCAGATGCCCCTCGGCCGCGTCGAGCATGCCGATCCCGAGCTCGGAGACCCCGAGCATGGCGAGGCTTGCGGCGAGCTGCGGATGGTTCACGTCCAGCGTGCGCCAGTCGGCCACCGCACGCTCGAGCGCGGGCAGCGCCGCACCAGCATCGGCGTTGATCACGTGGATGTTGCCTTCGGCCGTCGCGAGTCGCGCATCGAGGTCGACGGCGGCATCGAGCTTGTCGATGATCGACCGCCCCGTCTTCACCCACTGCAGAGCCTCTGCCTTGCGCCGGGTGTCGTAGGCGCCCAGGACTGCGATCGTGGTCGCCGCCGTCACGGCGGCGCGGCGATCGCTATTGGCGACCGCGAGGTCGAAGGCGCCATGCGCGGCGGCCCTGGCATCCTCGTAGTGGCCGAGCGCCGTGGCGGCCTCGGCACGCCACTGCCCGATCGCGACCGCGAGCGGCGGGTGCTGGAC
>JAYVLW010000321.1:0-5507 GCA_043759315.1 Myxococcales bacterium | reverse complement strand
GTGACCAGGTCGAGCGGCACCACGCCGAGCGCCTTGAGCACCTGCGCGTGCTGCTTCGCCATGTCGCCGATGTCGACCATGGTCTCCCTCCGGCCCGGCACTTCGAGCTTGACGCCCCCCATGCCGTCGAGCGGGATCGACTTGAGGATGATGTGCGCTCCTTCGGTGACGTACGCGAGGTGGTTGCCGGCGGGCTGCGGGCACGCGACTGGCGTGGTCGCCGTACATCCCGTCGTGCACGCGGGCGTCGACATCTTCGTGCCGGCGGCCCACACGCGGTCTCCGGCCACCGTGAGCACCGCGGCGCGCTCGAGATCGGTGAAGTCAGACAGCGTGACCGCGCCGCCTTCGATCACGCCTCCGATCTTCACCACCTTGCCGGTGCACGGCACGGTCGCGAACAGCATCGGCGCATCCGGTGACGCGGCGAGGTCCGAGATGCCGGCCGTCGCGGGGGCAGGGGTCGCGACCATCGGGGCATCGACCGCGACCGCGACGATCTTCGAAGTCCCGGTGCAGGTCGCGAGCATCGACGGCTTTTCCGGCGGTAGCACGCGGCCGACGAGGCCGTACGCGACCATCGCCCCATCGCTGCCCGGGCCCACGGTGATCCGATCGACGGGGCCGACCGCGGCGTTCTGCACGGTGCCCGCATCGAGATCGACGATCGCGATACCGGTGGAATGTGCGATCGCGAGCTTGTGCGTGCCCGGTACGGCCGCGGCGTCGCTCACCGTCGCCGGGACCGCGATCGAGCCCATCACCGTGTTCGTCGCGGTGACCACCACCTGGACCTGATTGGCGGAGATCACGGCGAGGCGATCGCCGCCGACCGAGACCGTGAACTGCGGGCCGGTGACGCCCGCCAGCTTGCCCTGGAACTTCACATCCCTCGGGTCGAGCGTGGGATCGAACGAGTACAGCGCCGTGCCGCTCGCCGCATACACGAACGGCCGCCGCACCGGGATCTCCAGCTTGGTCGCCTTGTCGCCCACGAGATCCACCGCCTGACCCGCCTCGCCGACGCCGACGATCCTGTTCGAGACGTCGCGCAGCACGATGCCGATCTGGATGCCTTCGCCGACCGGGAGATCGCCGGCCGAGACCGGCCCCTTGGTCAGCTCGGTCGTCGTTCCTACCGGGGATTCGCCGGGCAGCGTCGCGGTCAACGTCACGGTCGTCATTCCCGTCGGGCGCAGATCGGCCTGGCTCGGCAAGCTCAGGGTGAGCTCGAGCGAGCCCGAACCACCGTCGCAAGCGCCCATGACCAGGCACGCCACGAGACATGACGCAGACATGCGCACCGTTCCCATGGGCGAAGCCAAGCTACCAGAGGCGCGCAGGTACCTACAACCACATGAAACACAACGACATCCGCGGGATCGAATTACCTTGTGGGGAGGGTAGATAGATCGCCACTGCCTCAGGTGTTCGTTGTACCAATGCGCCAGCGAGTTAGGATTGGTGGCCTTGCAACCGGGAACCGAAAACGGCGGGCATACCGGGCCCACGGCCCGGCAGGATCCGACCCTTCCCCAGGTGTTCGGCCGCTACCTGCTCGTGCAGCGCCTGTCGCGCGGAGGCATGGGCGAGATCTTCCTGGCGAAGCACGGCCTCGCCGGGTTCGAGAAGCTCGCGGTGATCAAGAAGGTGCTCCCGCACCTCGCCGCCGATGCGCAGTTCATCTCGCGGTTCGTCGATGAAGCGCAGGTCGCGATCAAGCTGCAGCACGTGAACGTCGCGCAGGTGTTCGAGGTCGGCCGCGTGGGCGACGAGTACTTCCTCGCGCTCGAGTACGTCGAGGGCCGTGACCTTCGCCGCACGCTCGCGCTCCTGGCGCACCGCAAGGCGCGGCTGCCCGTCGACCTCGCGCTGTTCATCGCGCGCGAGCTCGCGAACGGTCTCGCCTACGCGCACCGCCGCACGAGTCAGGACGGCTCGTCGCTCAACCTCGTCCACTGCGATATCTCGCCACCGAACGTGCTCGTGTCGTTCGAGGGCGAGACGAAGGTCATCGATTTCGGCATCGCGAAGAGCGCGATCCGTGGCACGGCGACCGATCCAAAGATGGGCTTCGGCAAGTTCGGCTACATGGCGCCGGAGCAGCTGATCCGCGGTGGCGTCGTCGATCACCGCACCGATCTCTACGCCGCGGGCGTCGTGCTCTACGAGCTCCTCACCGGCCAGCGTCTCTACGAGGCGGGCCCGGATCCCGATTACCGGGCGCTCGCGAAGAAGGTCGCGAGGGGCGAGCACTCGATGCCATCCGAGATCGCCGCGGAGCTCGCGCCGTACGACGACCTCGTCGCCACGGCGCTGCGGCCGAAGTCCGAGGATCGATATCAATCCGCGGCCGAGTTCCGCGACGCGATCCAGCAGTGCCTCGTCGCGGTGAACCCGACGATCTCCACCGATCAGCTCGGGCAGTACATGCGCGACCTGTTCGCCGAGGAGATGACCGGCCAGCGCGAGCTGCACGATCGCGTCGCGAAGGCGCACCTGGCGGACTTCCAGGAACAGATGCACACGCAGACGATCTCGACGGTATCGTTCGCGCTGGCGCAGCTGCCGTTGCAGGCGCCGCCCGATGGCACGGCCGATCCGGTGCCGCGTCAGAAGTCGCGCGCGACCGCGCAGAGTCGCGCGATCCCGCAGGCGCCGGTCCTGGATGATCTCGCGCTCGCCGATGGCACCGGCACATCGGTGCGCGAACAGCCCGTGCCCTCACGGCGGCGCACCGCGCTCGTGGTCGCGCTCCTCGGCGGGATCGCGATCGTCGCCGTGGTCGCCTTCGCGATGACCCGCGGTGGCAAGAAGGAGCCCGACAAGGTCGCCGAGGCGACCAAGGACAAGGGCATCACCTTCGAGCCGATCGAGACGAAGAAGCAGGCTCCACCTCCGCCGCAGCAGACAGCGGTGGTCGCGCCGCCCGAGGTCACCGACATGGGGTCGGCGGCCGACCCGATCAAGACCAACCCGCCGAGCAAGAAGCCGACGGTGAGGGTGAAGAAGGACGATCCCGCCAAGAAGATCGAGCCGCCGAAGGCGGGCCTCACCCGCGAGGCGGTCGGTGCGAAGTTCTCCGCCACGTCCCGCCAGTACGAGGCCTACAAGGCGAAGAACGGCATGCAGCTCGACCGCGAGTGGAACGAGCTGACGTCGTTCATCCAGTTCAAGATGAACGACGACAACTTCGACGACGCGGTGCGCCGGATCGACGCCTTTCGATCAAAGCTTCGGGAGTAGAGATCTTTTCCCGCCGCGAAACCCACTGGAAACAATCCATGGGCTAACGATCGCGGCATGAAGAAGGTCGAGGCCATCATCAAGCCGTTCAAGCTCGACGAGGTGAAAGAACGCCTCGCCGAGATTGGCGTGCACGGCATGACGGTCACCGAGGTGAAGGGCTTCGGCCGCACGGGCGGCAAGAAGGAGGTCTACCGCGGCTCGGCCTATGTCGTGGACTTCGTGCCGAAGGTGAAGGTCGAGATCATCGTCCCTGAAGGCAACGTGCAGCAGGTGGTCAACGTGATCACCGAGGCGGCGCGCACCGGAAAGATCGGGGACGGGAAGATCTTCATCACGCCGGTCGACGAGGTCATTCGCATTCGCACCGGTGAGACCGGTGAAGACGCAATCTGAACCCTTAGGAGAGACAACCGTGACGCCTAGCGACCTGAACGATTACGTCAAGAAGCACGGGGCCAAGTTCATCGACGCCAAGTTCGTCGACTTCCTCGGTCAGTGGAAACACCTCACGTACCCGATCGAGCGCCTGCAGGAAGGCATCGAAGAGGGCTTTGGCTTCGACGGTTCGTCGGTCGCCGGCTGGCGCGCGATCAACTCGTCCGACATGCTGATGAAGCCGGACCCGACGACGGCGCTCATGGATCCGTTTCTCAAGGTCCCGACCTTGTCGATCCTGTGCGATGTCATCGACCCGATCACGCACGAGTCGTACCTCCGCGATCCGCGCAGCCTCGCGAAGCGCGCCGTCGCATATCTCAAGTCGACCGGGATCGCCGATACGGCGTACTTCGGGCCCGAGGCGGAGTTCTTCATCTTCGACTCGATCCAGTACTCCGAGGAGCCGAACCACTCGTTCTTCAACATCGACTCGGACGAAGCGGGCTGGAACAACAAGCGCACCGAGGGCGGTGGCAACAAGGGCTTCAAGCCGCCGATCAAGGGCGGTTACTGCGTCGCGGGCCCGACCGATCAGCTCACCGATCTTCGCACCCAGATGGTGATGACGATGCAGTCGGTGGGCATCGAGATCGAGACGCACCACCACGAGGTCGCCACGGCCGGTCAGGCCGAGATCGACATGAAGTACGACACGCTCGTGAAGATGGCGGACCAGGTGCTCTGGTACAAGCACATCGTCAAGAACGTCGCGCGCCAGCACGGCAAGACCGCCACGTTCATGCCGAAGCCGTTGTTCGGTGACAATGGCTCGGGCATGCACACGCACCAGTCGCTGTGGAAGAACAACAAGCCGTTGTTCGCCGGAGATGCCTACGCGGGTATGAGCGACATGGCGCTCTACTACATCGGCGGCCTGCTCAAGCACGCCGGCGCGATCTGCGCGTTCGCGAACCCGACAACGAACAGCTACCGCCGCCTGGTCCCGGGCTACGAGGCCCCGGTGAACCTGGCGTATTCTGCGCGCAACCGCTCGGCGTCGATCCGGATCCCGATGTACTCGAGCTCGCCCAAGGCGAAGCGCCTCGAGCTGCGGTCGCCCGATCCGTCGTGCAACCCGTATCTGGCGTTCGCCGCGATGATGATGGCCGGCCTCGACGGCATCGAGAACCGGATCCACCCGGGCGAGCCGCTTGACAAGGACATCTACTCGCTGTCGCCCGAGGAGCTGGCGGAGGTTCCGACGGTGCCGGGATCGCTCGACGCGTCGCTCGACGCCCTCCACAAGGACCGCGCCTTCCTGATGAAGGGAGATGTGTTCTCGAACGACCTGATCGACGCGTGGATTGGCTACAAGCGGGAGGCCGAGGCCGACCACGTTCGTCTCCGGCCGGTTCCCGCCGAGTTCCAGCTGTATTACGACTGCTAGGTCACTGTGTCGCCTCGCGCGCTCGGCGGGGCCGCTACCCGACGGCGGGTGCTCCCGACCTTGTAACTCGGCTTCCCCCCTGGCAGAATCTTGGTATTCCGGTTCCCGCGTGGGCCGGGGGGACGCCGAGTACCCGCGTGGAATTTAGCAAGCCAGGCCCCAATACCGGTGGACAGGGTCGCGCGCGCCCAGGCGCGGCGTACTCCGCGTTCGTCGGCTCGCTTGCGAGCCGGGCGCTGCCGGGCCCGTTGCGCGGCTTTGCCTATCGCGCGTTCGCGCGCGCCGTCGGCGCGAACATCGACGAGACCGAGCTTCCGCTCGGCGAGTACGCGTCGCTCGGTGACTTCTTCGCGCGCCGGTTGCGTGAAGGCGCGCGCACGATCGAGACGGCCAAGGACACGATCATCTCGCCGTGCGACGGCGTCCTCGCGGC